>NZ_JAVIMC010000098.1:0-64210 GCF_031196995.1 Acinetobacter sp. 12966 | reverse complement strand
ACGATACTGTCTAGGATCACAGTATGCAGATTAAATTAACAAAAGATCATCAAATTGATAAGCGCTCTCATAAGGGCAGTTCAAATCATGTTGCAGAGGCTATTGTAAGATTGCCGGGGATTGAGTTGTTTGCTCAGGCAACTGCTGATGATATGTATACTTCAATTAAAAAATTGACTGAAAAATTAAAAAGACAATTATTAAAATATCGAAAAATGCAATGTACTTATTCGCAAGTTACTGTTTCTATTTAATAAGTTTTTTGAAGTTAAAAGAGGCTTGAAAGATAGCCTCTTTTTTATTGATAAAATATAAACACGTACTGAATTCTTTGAAAAAGTTATAGTAAAATACTTCGTTTTACACCTTAGGTTGTGTCAGAGGTCTTTGCAATGAATAGTGAACAGCTCACTCAAATTTTAAAAGAAGCTTTCCCTGAAGCGGAAGTAGCGGTGAGCGGACAGGCCGGAAAATTTGACCTCCGTATTGTGGATGATCAATTTGACGGTAAGCGTACTGTTGCTCGCCAACAATTAGTTTATGCACCATTAAATACTTATATTGCAAGTGGCGAAGTTCACGCGGTGACAATTCGTGCAATGACCAAAGATGAATGGCGTAAAGCAAGCCTTTTCGGAGCTTAAATATTAATGGATAAATTTTTAATTACGGGTGGTGTTAAGCTCGACGGGGAAGTGCGCATTTCTGGGGCTAAAAATGCAGCTTTACCATTACTTGCTGCAACTATTCTTGCAGACTCTCCAATTACGATCACGAATGTTCCAAATCTTAAAGACGTAAATACTTTGGTCAAGTTGATTGGTGGGTTAGGGGTTACAATCAGCTATGAAAATGACACAGTAAAAGCTGATACCTCTACTTTAGATAATCAGTTTGCTCCTTATGAACTAGTAAAAACAATGCGTGCTTCAATTTTGGTTTTAGGACCCTTATTAGCACGTTACGGTAATGCAAAAGTTTCTTTACCTGGTGGTTGTGCAATTGGATCACGTCCAGTTGATCAACATTTAAAAGCTTTAGAAGCTTTAGGTGCACATATTGAAGTTGAAAATGGTTATGTTCATGCTTCAGTTGAAGGTCGTTTAAAAGGTGGTGAAGTTGTTTTTGATATGGTTACCGTTGGCGGTACTGAAAACATCTTGATGGCTGCTGCACTAGCTGATGGTGTTACGACTATTCGTAATGCAGCTCGTGAGCCTGAGATCACTGACCTTGCTCAAATGCTCATCAAAATGGGCGCCAAGATTGAAGGACTTGATACTGATACTCTTGTTGTAACAGGCGTAGAAAGTTTGCATGGCTGTGAATATGCCGTTGTAGCTGATCGTATCGAAACGGGTTCTTATTTGGCCGCTGCTGCAATTACGGGTGGTCGTGTCAAAACTACACATACCGATCCTGCATTACTTGAATCTGTTTTAGATAAGTTTGAAGAAATGGGTGCTGAAGTCACTCGTGGTGATGACTGGATTGAACTTGATATGTTAGGCAAACGCCCTAAAGCCGTAAGTTTTAGAACTTTGCCACATCCAGAGTTTCCAACAGATATGCAAGCTCAGCTTATGGCGGTAAACGCTATTGGTCGTGGATTTGCAACTATCTCTGAAACGATTTTTGAAAATCGTTTTATGCATGTTCCTGAATTGTCACGTATGGGCGCTAATATTCAGGTTGAAGGTCATGATGCTGTCGTAACTGGAGTAGAATCTTTACAGGCTGCACCTGTAATGGCAACGGATTTGCGTGCTTCGTTCTCTTTAGTTTTAGCAGCTTTAGTTGCAGAGGGAGATACCTTAATTGACCGTATCTACCATATTGACCGTGGTTATGAGCATGTCGAAGAGAAACTTCAAGGTTTAGGTGCCAAAATTAAGCGAGTAAGTTAATGAATGATGTAAGAAACGATGATCCTAATTTTGATGTGATGGGCAATTTTGATCATGGTTTGACCTTGGCACTCAGTAAAGGACGTATCTTAAAAGAGACGTTACCTTTACTAGCTACAGCGGGTATTAATTTGCTCGAAGATCCGGAAAAGTCCCGCAAACTGATTTTTCCTACTACGCATAAGCAAGTACGTATTTTGATTTTACGTGCATCTGATGTGCCTACCTATGTAGAAAATGGCGCAGCAGATTTAGGTGTAGCAGGCAAAGATGTGTTGATGGAACATGGCGCTCAGCATGTATATGAGCTACTTGACCTGAAAATCGCTAAGTGTAAATTAATGACTGCTGGTAAAGTGGGAATGGAACGTCCAAAAGGCCGTTTAAAAATTGCCACGAAATACGTCAATCTTACACGTCAGTATTATGCAAGCTTAGGTGAGCAAGTCGATGTGATCAAACTCTATGGTTCTATGGAGTTAGCGCCTTTAGTAGGTTTGGGTGATTACATTGTCGATGTGGTCGATACTGGTAATACGCTAAGAGCGAATGGTCTTGAGCCATTAGAGGAGATTTGCAAAGTCTCTTCACGTTTAATTGTAAATAAAGCTAGTTTTAAACGTAAGCAAACTCTATTAAATCCAATCATTTCACAGCTCGAGCAAGCTGTTCAATCACGTTAAAAGCAATTTCCCATCATGCTTTTGTGATAGTTGCTTCAGATGATGCCCACAAGCGCTTAGAAAAAGAGTAAACTTGTTTTTTCTTTTTCGCCTTGTGGGTAAATTGATGCGACGTTTATCGACTCAAGATCAGAACTTCAAACAGGTTTTTGCTGAGCTTTTAGCATTTGAAACCGTGAATGATCTTAATTTAGTGCAAACAGTAGATCAAATTATTGCTGATGTTCGTCAGCATGGTGATGATCATGTTTTAAAGCTTACTCAACAGTTCGATCGACATCCTGCGCATCAATTTTCAGATTTAGAGTTATCTCAACAACAGCTTAAAACTGCTTTTGATAATTTAAGCCCAGAAATTCGCGATGCTCTTCAGTTAGCAGCAACTCGTATTCGTACATTTCATGAAGCTCAGAAACAAGATAGCTGGACTTATCTAGACGATTTGGGCAATACATTAGGGCAAAAAGTCACGCCTCTAGACCGTGTGGGTATTTATGTACCAGGTGGTTTAGCATCTTATCCGTCTTCAGTTTTAATGAACGCTGTGCCAGCCCACGTTGCTGGTGTACCTGAAATTATTATGGTTGTTCCTGCGCCAAACGGTGAACTAAATCCATTGGTTCTCGCGGCGGCTTACCTTGCGGGAGTTAGTCGAGTATTCACTATTGGGGGGGCGCAAGCAGTAGCGGCTCTTGCTTATGGTACTCAGACTATTCCACCTGTAGATAAAATCACTGGTCCGGGGAATCGTTTTGTAGCAGCTGCTAAACGTGCTGTGTTTGGTCAAGTCGGCATCGATATGATTGCCGGACCTTCTGAAATTTTAGTATATGCAGAAGGTGAGAATAATGCAGATTGGTTGGCTATGGATGTTTTATCACAAGCTGAACATGACACTGTGGCTCAAGCTATTTTTATAACTCCAAATGAAGCTTTGCTTAATGCAGTCGAGTTGGCAATTGAAAAGCATTTAAATGAATTGCCAAAGGCAGATATTGCAAGAACTTCGATTGAAAACCGTGGTGCTTTGGTATTAGTCAAAGATCGTGCAGAAGCAATCGAGTTGATTAATCAGGTTGCCCCAGAGCATTTGGAACTGTGCTTAGATGATGCTGAAGCCATGAGCGAAGAGATTCGTCATGCTGGAGCAATTTTCATGGGACGTTATACACCTGAAGCAATCGGTGACTATTGTGCGGGTCCAAACCATGTATTGCCGACATCAGGAACTGCTCGTTTTTCTTCTCCGTTAGGCGTTTATGATTTCCAAAAACGTTCGAGCTTGATTATGTGTTCGAAAGATGGAGTTAAAACGTTAGCTAAAACAGCCGACATATTAGCTGTCCAAGAGAACTTAGATGCCCATGCACGCTCAGCTCGCTATCGTTATCAATAAGCTTATAAACCTTGTAGTTTTTTAATTATTACTCAGGGCTGGTTTTCAGCCCTTTTTTGAGATAAGACCATGACTTTATCTACAGCACAAATGCGCTTTTGGAGTCCAGAAGTTCGTGAGTTAGAGCCGTATGTTCCTGGTGAACAGCCTAAAATTCAGAATTTATTGAAGCTCAATACAAATGAAAATCCATATCCGCCATCCCCAAAAGTAGTTGAAGCGGTTCAAGCTGTTTTAACTCATCAAGCTGATGCATTACGTTTATATCCCGATCCAGATGCTACAACTTTAAAGCAAGCAATTGCTAAACAACAGAATATTGAAGTTTCGCAAGTTTTTGTTGGTAATGGCTCAGATGAAGTACTTGCTCATATTTTTAAAGCATTTTTTCTTCAAGACGAACCGATTCTTTATCCAGATATCACTTATAGCTTTTATCCAGTTTATAGTCAGTTCTTTGGAACAAAAACTAAAGAAATTCCGCTCAATGAAAATTTTGAGATTGAAGTTAAAGAGTACGCGCAACCAAATGGTGGGGTTATTATTACAAACCCTAATGCTCCAACAAGTATTGCACTAGGCTTAGCCGAAATTGAACAAATTTTAAAAGCTAATCCAGATCGGGTGGTTGTCATTGATGAAGCTTATGTTGATTTTGGTGCAGAATCAGCGGTGAGTTTAGTAAATCGCTATGAAAATCTGGTTGTGTGCCAAACAACTTCAAAGTCTCGCTCTCTTGCGGGTTTACGCGTTGGCTTTGCGATTGCTCAGTCTCATTTAATTGCGGCTCTTGAAGTTGTCAAAAATAGTTTTAACTCATATCCTATTGACCGTTTTGCAATTGCAGCCGCGGTAGCTTCTTTTGAAGATCAGGCTTATTTTGAGGAACAATGTCAAAAAGTTATTTCTAGTCGTGAAAAGCTAGTAGATGATTTAACTGCTTTAGGCTTTAAAGTTTTGCCATCTAAAGCGAACTTTATTTTTGTTTCTCACTCATCGCATGATGCAGGTCAACTCGCACAGCAACTACGTGAGCAGGGTATTATTGTGCGCTATTTCAATAAGCCTCGTATTAATCAATTCTTGCGAATTACTGTAGGAACTGATGAGCAAAATGAGCGTTTAATACAAACATTAAAACAAGATATTCTCTAAATTTTACTCTGCTGTGCTGTTCATCAAGTTCAGCATAGCAGAGACTTTATCAAGACTTTCTTGATATTCTGCTTCTGCATTTGATGCAATCGTAATACCACCACCTGCCCATAAAGAAAGCTGATTCTGATATTGTTGAAAACTACGGATGAGAATATTCCAGCGGCCAGTTCCATCAAAATTGAAATACCCTAATGTCCCGCAATATGCACCTCTTGCTTCTTCTTCCAACTCTTCAATAATTTGCATTGCCCGAATTTTTGGCGCACCTGTGATTGAGCCTCCGGGTAAGGCTGTAAGCAACATTTGCATAGGATTGATATCGTCTTTAAGGGTCGCAACGATCTCACTTACCATGTGATGTACTTGATTAAAACTTTCAATCTCGAATAGTTTTGTCGTTTTTACAGATCCTGTATTGGCATAAATGCTCAAATCATTACGTAATAAATCGACAATCATCACATTTTCAGCTTGGTCTTTTTGAGAGTTTTTTAAGGTTTGTTTAGAAATATAATCTTTTTCTATATTTTCATAGCGAGGCATTGTTCCTTTAATAGGTCTAGTTTTAATTTGTTTATTTTGATTAAATTCGATGAAAAGCTCGGGAGAGCAACTTAATAACTCAAAATCATCTAATTTTAAATAACCTGCATATGGGGCATTTGTAAGTTTCCATAGATCTTTAGCTTTATTTAATAAGGATCCTGAAAATTTAGCTTTAAACTCTTGAGTTAAATTAATTTGATAGCAGTCTCCAGCTTTAATATATTCTTGTATTTTATAGAAAGCATCGAGGTATTGTTTTTTAGACCATCGGGGTTGAATGGTGGTTTTTAATTCAAATATATTTTTAGAGTTATTAGAAATAAAATTTTGTATTTTATTTTCAATATATGAGAATAGGTCAAGAGCATCTACTTCATCACTAAAAAAATACCAGTCATTATCTATATATTTTAAAAAAGAACGATATTGGCCTATGAATAAAGAAGGTTGTATATGATTTTTACCATTAATAAATTGATGCGCACTGAAATCATAACTGATAAAGCCAATATACCCCCCCATAAAACTTGTTATAGTCTGAATATCATTTTTTGAATTAACTTCTTTAAACTGAATAAAATTTATTAATTGGTTTGGTTTTGAGGCATTTTTATATTCATTAAAATTTTGGCGCTCAAATTCTAAATAATTTTCATCTTGAATTAGAATATATTGTTGAGGAAGAAATCCAATAATTGGATTATTATTATCATTTAAATAAATAAGCCCAGTTAACCCATCTAATTTTTTTAAAACATCGGCAGTATTTTTACCATGTAAAGAGATTTTTTTCTTTAACTGAGACATTTTTAAATAAGAGAGCGCGGTTAAGAAGAGAGGAATTAGTTTACTACAAGTTGTAGTTCATCAGGAGAAAGTCTTTTAACTGATAATCTTTTTTGCTGATAAAATGAACGAAAATTTAGCCTAGGGTTTATGGTTTTTAGCAGAGTTTATTAAGAAAAAATTGAGCGTACCGTTTGTCGGGTAGTTGGCAAAAAATGCACAACAGTAGTTGAACAAAAATTAACGTAGATGTAATTTAGTAATTGCTAAGCAAAACTACTCAAGGATTGGAAGTTTCGGTTGCCATATAAAGAAAAATGCAACTTGAGACAATGAGAGTGGTTAAGTCAAAAAATAAATGCTCTTGGGAGAGTGCTCAATGAAAATGTTTACTAAACTTGCTTTAGTTTCTTCTTTAGCTATCAGCGCAAATGCAATGGCAATGCAGTCAATGGACGATGCTGCGCTTAGTGCTGCTACAGGTCAAGATGGTATTAATATCGGTATCGCTTTAGGTACTGGCGGTATTTCTATCGACAAATTATATATTCACGATAACGATGGTTTAGATCCTGCTACAGCTATTACTGGTGCTGCAGCAACTGCCGGTGCAATTACAATTACGGGTACAGATGCAACTAATGGTAAAGCGATAACTGTTACGCAGGTTGATCAAACTGCTAATTTGTTAGACCTTAAAATTGATAGCGTTGGTGCTTCAGGTACAAATGGCGCATTTTTAAACGTTGCTGCAAACGTAGGTGCAGTTAATGTAAAAGTTGGTTCTATTGGTGTGGGTTCTTCAGGCACTTTGAATGAAACTACTGCCGTACGTGGTATTACAGAAACTGCACCAACTGAAATTCTTTCTGGTTTAGATTTATCTTTAGGTGCAATTTCAGCTAATGTTCAATTGGGTGCTACACCACAAGGTGCAATGATTAAAGTGAATTCAAGCTTACAGGGTGGTTTAACTTTATCTAACCTAGGTATTAATGATGCTGCTGGCGGTGGTAAAATTGTCCTAGATAAAGTTATGGTCCGTGGTGCTGGTAATACAACTGGTAACTTAGATGTGAATGCCGACATTTCTGTTGTACCGACTGGGTTGAAGATTCAAAATAATAGTACTCAAGGTATGAACGTATACGCACAGGGTATTCGTTTGGGTTCAAACACTGCTGCTTCAATTGGTGATGTTGAAATCCAAGGTATTAATGTTGGTACTTCTACAATTACAATTTCTGGTCACTAATTTAAAAGTTTTAATAAAAAAGCGCGTTTAATACGCGCTTTTTTATTTATGAACTCATCTAATTTTATTATATAAAAATATATTTTAATTGATAAAAACAAGCTATTAAATTAAAAATCAACTTAAATTAAGCATAAAAGTCTCTCTATTTTTATAAAACTAAACGTTCATCAAAAAAAATTAAAAAAAGGCTGTTTTTTACAGAAAAAAAAGGTATCTTCAACACACAGGGATGTAGAGCTATTGCTCTAAGAATAAAATGAATAAGGCCGGTTTAGGCCACCATTTAGAACAAGTGCTTATGTTAGAGATTGCTTTGGGCTCAGCATTGATTTACTACTTTGCGACAGAAGCCTTCGAAATAGAAAAAAAGCCACCGGGAACTGTTTATTATACAGAGACGGCCGATTCACGTAATTTGTCATTTCGCCGAACTCATATTGAACCAGTTACGATTAGACCTGCGATAGAAGATCAATTTCGCGGTATTGTTCGACAAGCATATGACTATAGCTGTGGTTCAGCTGCACTTACAACTTTATTGAATGGTTATGTGGGTACAAGCTTAACTGAGCAACAAACAATGAGTGGTTTACTTCAGTATGGTGAATATCAGCGGATTATTGAACGCCGTAGCTTTTCACTACTTGATATGAAGCGTTTTGTAACTGCTATTGGTTTAGATAGTGGCGGCTATCGTGGTGAGTTTTCTGATTTAGTTAAACTAGGTCAACCCGCAATTGTTCCTATTTCATATGCTGGTTTTAAACATTTTGTCGTATATAAAGCTTATAAAGATGGACGAGTATATGTAGCCGATCCTGCTTTAGGCAATATCAGCTTTGATGAAAATCGTTTTAAAGAAGTTTGGGATAATAATACTTTATTTGTTATTTCTGTCCCTGAATCGCAACGTAAAGACTTATTGACATTAAAAGATACTGATATGCGTCATGTGGAAGATGCAACTGTTAACCGTTATGCCTTTGTGGATGTGCAATATCCAACATTTAATTATGATCGTTTAGCAAATAAAGCCTCAACAATGCGAAGAGTTCTGGATAATGATAGTCACTCTTCCAATCATAATCAGCCGATAGAAACTTATATGCGTCTTTACTACAAGCGTAAGTAATGAAAATTTGATTTAGTAAAATAAATAAATTGGGTGGGAAGAAATATGAATAATCGATGGATGAAGATGAGTGTATTGGCATTAAGCATGAGTGCTATTACAGGTACACTTTATGCGGATGATCAAGTTGTACAAGCAGGCGTACAAAATAGTACAGCTGTTTCCGAAACGACTACAGTATCAGACATAACGCCAACATCAAATTCAGTGCAAGAAGGCGCAGTAGATCCGACTAATGGTTCTACAACCACTGAATCTGAACCTACATCAGCTAATCCAGAAGCAAATCAAGCCGCGACTGCTTTACAGAAAAAAGAAGGAGATGCGAGCCAAGAGACAAATTTACAAGAAGTTTTTACCTCGAATGAACGACAATATTCATTAATAAAAAAAGGCGAAATTTCTACATATTATGATCTCGATTACACCTATTACCGCGATAGTATTTTAGATTTAGCATTAGGAGATGATAATTCTAGTATTAGTCGATTGAGTATTAGGGAAGATGCTCAGCATACATTGACCAACAGTTTTACAGCTCAATATGGTGTTTTAGATAATTTAACACTTTCAGCAACTGTACCTCTCGTTGCTAAATCTGATATTGCTAGCGATTCAGATACTGCAGGGTTGGGGGATATTTCTTTAGGGGCGCGTTGGGAACCTTTCCCATTGAAACAAGGACGCTTACCTTTAGTTTTGTTTGGTAGCGTTTCTACTAAAACTGGGGATAGTCCATATGAAGTTGCTCAAAATGAACTTTCAACTGGTAAAGGTTATTACTCTGTAGGTTTAGGAGCAAGTACTCGTAAATATATCGACCCGGTGGTTTTGTTTGCTTCAGCATCTGCCAATTATGGTTTTAAAGAGACTGGTTTAAATCAGGTACGTGGTAATCGTATTTTAGAATCTTTTGATCCTGGAATCAGTGGTGGCTTCTCTTTCGGTTTTGCCTATTCATTTAACTATGATGTGTCGTTAACCATGTCTTACCAACAAAGCTTTAACTTAAATTCAGAGTTTCAGTTTGCAAATGGTGAATCATATCAGTCGCCAGATCAGAGTAGTGCTGTGATGGCTTTTGCTTTGGGGGTACGTGTTTCACCTGATACGATTGTTAACGGTACAGTTGGCTTTGGTTTAACAGAGGATGCACCAGACGTTTCACTTGGTTTGTCATTCCCGCTAGATATCTTAGGTTTGCGCAAAAAATAAAAATAAGGAGATAGGCAGGTGAAATATCCTAAATTATGTCCTTTAACAGTGGCAATTGTGATCTCTGGTTTTTCTAGCTTTGCCAATGCTCAATTAGGACAAAACCTAGCTGTAGATATTCGTTCATTATCGATGGGGAATGCTGTAACAGCAGATCCACCAGGTATTAGTGCTGTTCATTTTAACCCTGCAGCGTTAGCCAAGATTGATGGGCTACAAACTGATGTACAGGGTATTCTTGCTAATTTTGATATCCAACGCGAGTTTTCAGCCCCCCCTGGATATAATATTTTTGGTTATTCGGATGATCCTCTTGTCTGTAATGATGGACCAGAAGTTACTGCTAATATTTGTACAGATTTTAAAGGGCCAGTGCGTGGCGACGTTGAATACGCTAGCCTGTATGTCCCTATCCTTAAAAAAATGGTCGATTTAGGTGAAGGTTATCCACTATTGCTCCTACTGCAGGAATTGCCTACAAACCACCTGGCTCAAAAGTAACTTATGCAACAGCGATATATGCACCATTGGTTGCTGGTTTTGGTGCAGAAAATGGAAATGCTGGTAACTATATGGGGCAGCAAGTTGCAGTAGAGCGAATCACATATTTATCCCCATCTTTTGGTTTTCAAGTAAATGATCACTTATCAATTGGTGCCTCAATTGGTATGTCTTATAACGCACTAGCATTGAAAACTGATCTTCGCTTTCCAAATGAGATGATTGGTGTCTTGCGTATGGTTGATGAAGTGGTTTGCGCACCATTTAAGAATAATAATGACATGATTACCGACTTATTATTATTTGGTATGTGTAATGCTCAGGAAGGAATGAACCCATTTAATAAAATGGGAGCTTTACAAGTTTCATTGGAGCAGTCTTTAAGTCCAAGCTATAACTTGGGCTTATTGTGGGAACCAACAGATGATTTTGGCTTTGGTATGGTTTATCAAAGTTCAGCCAAGATGCGTATGAAAGGCAAATACTTAATTGATAATGCTAAAGCACCTCAAGAATTGATTAAGGGATTGAATTCATCTGCTACTGGTCAAATTCTAGCTAGAATTTTAGGTCTGCCTGGTTATGTACCTGATATTGAATCAGGTTTAGTTGCAATGGATTTAGAGTACCCTGCACATTTTCAGGCAGGTATTAAGTACAAGATATTGCCAGACCTACAAGTGAACTTTGATGTTGGATGGACAGATTATTCGGCATGGGATAAATTTAAATTTGAGTTTGATCGTCAGATCTCATTACTTAAAGTAGCAAAACTATTATCTAATGATGTGACCGATAGCTCTTTAGCATTACCCTTAAAGTTTACCTCACCGTGGAGTTGGGGAATTGGTTTAGAGTATTCAGCAACAGATCGTCTAAAATTGCGAGCTGGTTATGAGCCGCGCGCCAGTGCTATTCCTAATGACAAACGAAATACTATGGTTCCAATTAACAATGCACAGTTGTTTGGTTTAGGATTAGGATATCGTTTTGATGCAGATACGGATTTAGACCTTTCAGTTGGTTTCTTACGCAGCCGAGACAACATACCAGCCTGTACAAGTACTTTATCGAATAAATGCGGTGTCGATAATATCTTATTAAATCCTTATGCGGGTTTAGATGTAAAAACAAATACTAAAATTACAGTGCTTGGTTTGAGTTATAGAACAAAATGGTAAGACAATATAAATGGATGTTTCGCCCTAAACTTGCTATCTCAATTTTATCTGTTGCGATGGCAAGTGTTTCTGCATCTTATGCAGACGGTTTTTATACGATTATAGGCCCCGATGGGCGTCCTATGATTGTTCCGAGTAAAAAAGTTGATCAAAAAAGACAGATACCTCCTAGAATGGAAACACAATCCCAAAATCCATCTAATCAAACTATAATTGATCCAGCTCAAAAAGTTTCTAAAGAAAAAACTATAGATTCATCAAAAAAAATCGTGCAACCCACACAAAAGAAATTAAATACTGCACCGACTGCACCGCAAAAAGCCCAAAATACTCAGCCTACTTCAGTAAATAGTCATGAATCAAAAACACCTAATGAAAATGTAAAACTTCAAACGGCGTCTAATAATGAATGGCAGAAACAATTACTTTTAATTCCACCTCCGATCAAAAGTACTTCACAGGCTTCCCCTGAGCCAACTTCTTCAAAAGATAAGTCTAAATTTACTACTATTGATGGCATAGAATATGTAAATAGTGAATATCTAGAAGACCAAGAGTTTAATTTAGAAGGAAAAAAGCGTTTTTATATCGTGCCAGATGGATTAGGCAGAACTGAGCCAATAGAACGGAAAAAAGGTCTAAGTCGATCAACATTGGATCAGCTTTTTAATCGTCATACTCAAGATACAGAGTCGGCAGTAGTATTAGCGCCGACGTATATACGTTTATCTTCTCAAGATTTAGAAGCAACTTTTGAACAGGATAAATGTTTTATTAGAAATTATAATAAATCAATTAAAAAGCTCAGTATAAATAAAGAAGTAAATTTGTGGCCAAGAAAACCTCTTAAAGAAAAGTTTGAGTATGAGTTGATAAAGCTTGATCCTTCAATTCAACATTTAAAACTTATGTCATTCGCTGCTAGTAATGAAAGACCTTTATATTATTGGCCTTTGGTTATTTTTTTAGATGATAAAGGGTGTATCTTAGAGGGAGTGAGCGGATTTAAGAGTAAATCGTATCCTTCTACTCTGTTACAACACGCATCAATTCAAGGTGTTTTAAAATTACCCCCTTCTGCGCACTACATGATGTTAACGCCATTATCCTCTGCTGTAGATGTTGCAGAAAATGAGTTAACGAATCAGGGACAAATTCAAATTTCGGTATTACGTTAAAAATAAGTAGGATATCTAATGAATAAAAAAGTTTTATGGCCATTTGCACTTACCACACTGGCTCTGATGCTAAACGGATGTGGTGGTGGTAGTTCCACAATAAATGAGAATCCTACAAATGGATCAGGAGGAGCTACTGCTAACGGAAGTTGTTCCGTAACAAACAGTGATTGTCTACAATTTTCTTTAGACTACCCAATAGCGGGTATTAATTTTACCTGTAGTAGTGCAGCGAATCTAAGCTTTGTTACTAAGGCTTCTGGAAATAGTGTTATTGGATCTTGTAAAGCCGGCGATACTGCTAGTTTTTATTTGCAAGATGCTAAAGCTACAAAAAAAATTGAACTAGGTTCTGTTAAGTTAGACACTGTTTCAAAAATTCAGATGACTGTTCCGCCACGTTTGAAAGTCATGGATATGGCGATTGGATTAACTGGGCAAACACCAACATCACTTAACCAGAATGATCCTACAGTGCGGGTTGCAATGGCATTGGTAAAACTCTTTCAAAGCGTTGGCTTAGAGAGGGGAGATCATGTTGCTGGTGATTTGCAGCCAACCCAATTTACCGATGAGAAGAAAAATACTTTAAATATTTTAGTTCAAAATATTACAGCTACAGAATGGAAAAATGGTGCTTATGCCAATATTTTGAAACCATGGTTAGATGTAAGTCCAGTATCAGATACGCAAGCTTTTGAATTGGTAACCCAGTTGGCACACTTAAGTTTAGTAGGGTTATATCAATCAGATTATATTACTTTGGCTGAGCCTAATTTAATATCTGAAAATTTTTATGGATGTAATTTAACTAATTTAGCAGATTGTCCAAAAAATAGCGCTAATACCCAACATATGTTTGGTAATTTATTCTTACTATCTGATCGTCGGGGATATACATTTGGTTATGGCTTACAATGGAAAGGAACGAGTACAATTACAAGCCAGTTAGCAATTAGTGCAGTATTAAATGTCTTGACGAAATCTAAGCCAACTCAAATGGTTGCAGACTCGCAAACTACTTGGCTTGATCCAATACAGACAGAAATTAAATCAACACAACCATTCCGTTTAAAAACTTCTAGCAATACAAATGAAGATTTAGTGATTTATCAAGGCAAATTATTAAATGATTCACTTATTGCAGGACGTGATAGTTCATATTTCGGGTTAACGAATACTAAAACTCCTAATCCTCAGCAGTATGCTTTATGGAAACAGAGTGTTGATAACCAAAATTATAATGGTTCTATGGATATTTATAAGGTAAGCCCTGCGAGCTATTTGTCTAATCAGATCTTTAAAACAGCTAATAATGTCAAATCTGGTCAAACTTATATTTTTCCATTATATGCAACTCTAAACTTTAAATTTGATACAGCAGGGATTGCACCTATTGATTTGGGTATTGTAGTTGATGAAAATGGAGACATTAGAACAGATATTAAACCTAATGCTACTGCGACAGACATGTCTGGTCAGTGTGGAGTGGTTTCAAATACCAGTTTAATTGATAACAATGGGGTTCAGCAGTACAGAATTGGCACAACTGGAGGAACAGAGTCGGCCACCAATGATAAGTCAATTACAGTAAGAATGATTTTTGGAGTGCCTCAATTAGGGAATTTAAATGGTATTGTAGTCGGCCTAAATTCAAATGTTGTTCAAAGTACTTCTCAAACTGGTAGCCAAACTTTACTTGTAAGTGGTGCAAAAATTAACGTTGCGAACTTATTACAAGGGCAGACCAGTGGTGCGAATCTTACTACCTACGATAACAAGACAGTTTCATGGTTAAATCCGTATGCTTTTTATCAACAGGTTTATAATAATATTAAAGATATTTCCCCTGCTCCGACTGAGACTGAAAAAGCTTTAGGTCAGCGTATGGCTGGAACTGTGACACTTAGAACAGCTGATTGTTATCAGATTAAGACTAAATCTTAAAAATAAGAGACAAATAAAAAGACCGCTTAGCGGTCTTTTTTATTTGTTTAATTAATTAACCAGTATGGTCTAAGCGAGTGCCTAAAGTTTCAAGATGTGTTGGGAACACTTGTTTTTTACGGTCTTCAAAATAATGTCTTAAAGTGTGTTCAACACTAGGAAAGGCGAGTTCTCCCCATGGAATTTCATGCTCTTCAAATAGACGACTCTCGATGCTTTCTTCACCTGCACCAAAAATGCCATCTTTCAGCTGTGCTTTGAAAAGAACATAAATTTGACCAATACGCGGAATATTGTACATGCAATAAAGTTGTTCTATTTCTATCTCGGCTTCTGCTTCTTCACGAGTTTCACGTGCTGCACCTTGTTCCATGGTTTCAAATAATTCCATATAACCAGCAGGTAATGTCCATAAGCCATAACGAGGTTCAATCGCACGACGACAGAGTAATACTTTGTCTTCCCATAACGCTAAGGCACCGCATATTACTTTGGGATTTTCATAATGAATATTTCCACAATGAGTACAAACACGGCGTACTTTATGATCACCTAAAGGAATTTTTTGTTCGGTTTTATGCCCACACGCTACACAGAAACTCATAATTATCATCGAGTATAGAGATGCCTCAGCATAACTGAATTTTTAGACTTACGCATCAACTCTATTCCCTAACTTTGATTTTCAGATATGATGCAAAGAGAGACAGAATAATAGGTGAATGGTATGGAAGAGCACTTGCTAACACAAAAGTTACAGCAAAGATTGCGCTTTTCCACCCGCATACAAGAAGCACAAGCAGCAGTACTCATTGCAATTACGAATGAAAATGATCCAAAGGTACTGCTTACACGCCGTTCAATACATATGAACAACCATGCGGGGGAAGTTTCTTTTCCTGGTGGAAAGCGTGACCCCAGTGATACGAGTAATATTGTTGTAGCGCTAAGAGAAGCTCAAGAAGAGACGGCTTTAAATCCGTTTGATGTACAGTTGTTAGGTGATTTGCCGATGCAGCGTGCAAGAAGTGGTTTGTCTGTAAAACCGATCGTTGGACTTATTCCTCCTGAGGTGACTTTAATACCTCAGCCTACTGAAATTGATCGAATTTTCTTTGTCCCGTTACAGCAACTTATTGAAACGCGTCCGACACCTTATGAAGTACGGTATGCTCATCAGTCTTTATATTTCCCAAGCTTACAGATTGATAATGAAATTATCTGGGGGTTAACTGCTCGTATGTTGGTTGCTCTGTTTAAATATGGATTGGGTTATCAAAAAGATTGGCCATTTTTACTTAATTCCCCAACCTTTGGAATGCCAAAGTTTTCTCATAAAAAATAAAGATCAGGATTGATAAATTATGATGTATAGCTATCAAGGACAGCACCCAAAAGCATTACATGAGCCATGGGATGGCTGGGTTGCTCCAACCGCAACGCTTATTGGACAAGTAGAGTTAGGTCGTCAGGTCAGTATTTGGTTTGGTGCAGTAGTTCGTGCCGATAACTGCGTAGTTCGAATTGGTGATTTTTCTAATATTCAAGAAAATTCTGTCTTGCATACCGATGCTGGACTTGAGCTAAATATTGGTGAATATGTCACAGTCGGTCATAAAGTCATGCTGCATGGTTGTACGATTGGTGATAATAGTTTGATTGGTATGAACGCCGTAATTTTAAATCGGGCTGTGATTGGAAAAAATTGTATTATTGGCGCTAATGCTCTAATTCCTGAAGGGAAAGTAATTCCAGATAACTCAGTGGTGATGGGCTCACCTGGTAAAATTGTCAAAACATTAGATGAAGATGGCGCGGCCAAAATACGATTGAGTGCACTGCATTATGCTGAACACTTTAAGAACTATGCAGATTTGAAAGAGTTCAATTTTTAAAAATTTTAATAAGTTATTTTCTATGCCGAGCACAAGCTTGGCATTTTTATTTAGAGAGAGAACAACTCGCCTATCAGAGCCGAGTGGGGTATCATAACCTTCGTTTTTAATCTGATTTAATACTAAGGTTGTGCATGAAATTGCTGGCGTTGGAAACTGCAAATGAGCAGTGTTCTATTTCATTAGTCGATGAAACCCAAGAACTGTTTTTTCAACTCGATACGCGGACGAAAGCACAAACCCAGACCATTTTGCCTATGATTGAGCAAGGGCTACAACAAACAGGTCTTGAGGTTGCAGGTCTGGATGCGATTGCCTTTAGCCGTGGGCCAGGTTCTTTTAGTGGTGTTCGAATTAATGCTGCTGTTGCTCAGGCTTTAGCTTGGTCACAAGATTTACCAGTAATTCCCGTTTCTACATTGCAAGCTTTAGCACAAGCGGCATACCGACTTGAAGGTTTGGAACAGGTGACTGCGGTGCTCGATGCGCGTATGAATGAAGTTTACATTGCAAGTTTTATTCTAGATGAACAAGGAATTATGCAGTGTATTGATGAAGAAAAATTAATGAGCTATGAGCCAGCAGCAGCTTATGCAAAACATTGCTTAATTGGTTCGGGCGCAAAGTTACTTCAAGCTGATGCAGAGCATCAAACAATCACTGCAACTGCACAGGATATTGCTTCTATTGCACGTGTTTATGCTGCACAAAAGCAATGGGTGGATGCCGAACATGCTTTGCCAGTTTATTTACGTGATGATGCGTGGAAAAAGATAGCGGATCAGGGTAAAGCAAAATAAAGGCAGTACTCATGCATATATATTTTGAAGTAGTTTTTCAAGAACAGGCACAGCACTATCAAGCTGTGCTTTGTTCTAGAGGTGTGACTGTCGATTTACAGCCAATTGAAAAGCTGAATGCGCGGTTTTTACGCTTCAACCCTGAAATTGCCCTTTGTGTAGATGAAAACGGACTTTGGTTATCTGCTAATGGCATGAAAATGCAACCCGATTGGAAAGCTGAAATTCCACGTTTAAAACGTGCAAGTCTTAAATCGGAAATGATTGCCCGTGCTTGTCAGTTAGGTGAAAAGCCGGTACTGGTTGATGCTACAGCGGGTTTAGGCCATGACAGCTTACTTATGGCTTATCTAGGTGCCCAAATCCAGCTCGTTGAGCGCCATCCGATTTTATTTACTTTACTTGAAGATTCAAAAGCTCAGGCGGAACGTGATCCATTTTTAAGTCAATTTATGGATCGTATTCAACTGATCTTTGCTGACTCTGCAAGCTATTTACAGCAATTACATCAAGAAGCAAAAACGGTTGATGTAGTCTATCTTGACCCGATGTTCCCACAGCGCGACCAGAATCAACAAGCAATTAAAAAACAAGCTCAAGTCAAAAAGCAGATGCAGCTTTTACATCTCCTTTTACCCGAAGATGGTGAGATGGATTTGGGGGATAATTTGCTAGTTTTGGCACAGAAAGTTGCTAAGCGTGTCGTGGTTAAGCGGCCACGCCATGCTATTTTCTTGGCAAATCAAGAGCCAGCTCATCAATGGCAAGGGGATGCTTGTCGTTTTGATGCGTATTTTCAGTAGGCTTATGTAAGGTTAGGTTTTATTGCTTGAATAATGCACAAATATATGTGATATAGTTCAAAAGCATGATTGCTAAAATTCTTAGCAGGCATACACTTAAGATGCCTGTCAAAAACGAAATTTTTGAAAACCTTTTATGATTGATCTTAAACCCTCCATTAACTTTTGGCATGATTTTAAAAGCAACCAAATTGCCGGAATGTGGCTGTTTTTGGGGTCAAGACGTTCTTTACAGATTGTGCATCCATCTATTCTTCAGCTTATTATCTGGGGAATTTTAGGAGGATGTACTAACTCTCTTTATAGTTGGCTTGTCGCTGGTCAAATCGGTGATTTTAATTCACAAGGTTTAATTGGTTATGCACTTTGGCCATTCATTGCCTTAATTGTTGGTATTTTCTTATCACAGCGAACTAACCAACCTCGTTTAATGCTAGTTCCTGCTTTACTTTGGCTAGTTCTAGATACAAATATCTTATTAATTCAATGTTTAATTCAGTATTTGGGGTCTAATGGTTATCTCAACTTTATTCCCGATGCTATTTATAACGGAATTTTACCGAGCTTATTTGTAGCTTTATTCGTGTGGCAAAGTTTAGCGGTAATTTGGGTTTTCTCACGTGAGCTTAAATGGCCATGGTGGGAACGTGCATTGGTTATGGTTGCGACTATTGCAACGATGGTGGTTTGGCAACTTTCTGTAAAAGATCAACCGATTTGGAAAGTAGAAGATTCGGCTCCTACATTTGCTGAAGATGCTTTTTATGCGCAAAGTAAGTTGTTGAACGATTCTTTAGAGCAAGTTCAATATGGTGAGCTCGCCAAAAGCCATTGGTACTTTTTAGGTGTTGCTGGCGATAGTTATCAAGATGTTTTTAAATCGGAAGTGGTCCGTATTAAAGAGCAGTTTGATACACGTTTCGGAACGATTGGTCGTTCGATGATGCTGGTCAATAATCCAGATACGCGAACAGAAATTCCGATTGCGTCTAAAACCAGTATTGAACTGGCACTACGCCGTATGGGCCAGCAAATGAACCGTGATAGCGATGTCCTATTTCTATATATGACTTCACACGGTGAACAAAATCACTTCGAAATTGAAAATGCGCCATTAGATTTAGGGCAAGTAGACCCGAAATGGTTACGTGAAACACTGGATAAATCTGGCATTCGCTGGCGTGTGATTGTCATTTCTGCCTGTTATTCAGGAAGCTTTATTCCTGCTTTACAGTCTCCTGATACTTTAATTATTACTGCATCGGCTGCTGATAAAACTTCTTTTGGGTGTAATAACGAAGCTGACTATACCTATTTTGGACGAGCTTTCTTTGATTTAGCTATGCGAGAGCAATCGTCAATGAAAGATTCGTTTAACACCGCTAAGCAAACGGTAACCAAATGGGAAGTGGCTCAAGGTGTTGAACCTTCAGAACCTCAGTGGATGATCGGTAAAAATATGGAACTTATGCTACCTCAATTGGAAAAGTATCTATTTCCTCAGCAAAATACGGGTAGTGTAGATATTGCTCAAACAAAAACAGAGGCCAAAAACGATGCAACTCCTGCAAAAAAACCGCTGCTTTGAGGGCGAGCAGCGTATATACCAATTTGAATCTTCTTATTTAAAAGGAGCAGCGAAGTTTGGTGTTTATTTACCACCGGCAGCTTTAGAAGGTAAAGCTTGCTCAACTTTGTTTTACTTAGCGGGTTTAACGTGCACTGAAGAAACTTTTGCCATAAAAGCACATGCTCAGCATCTGGCAGCACAACTTAGTCTTATTTTGATTACACCTGATACTTCTCCACGTGGCGAACAGGTTGCGGCAGGGGATCATTGGGATATAGGTCAAGGCGCAGGCTTTTATATTAATGCCACAGAAGCACCTTGGTCTGAGCATTATCAAATGGAAAGTTATTTAATAGATGAGCTATATCCACTCATTTTAAAAAGCTTTCCTGTAAATGCTCAACAAGTTGGTATCTTTGGGCATTCAATGGGTGGCCACGGCGCATTAACTTTAGCGTTTAAATATCCTGAAAAGTTTAAGTCGGTATCTGCTTTTGCCCCGATCTGTGCACCAACCGAATGTGCATGGGGTGACAAAGCCTTTAGTCATTATTTGGGTGCAGACCGCGAAAGCTGGTTGGCTCATGATGCCACCGCTTTGGTTTTAAAAAATGGTGCAGTATTTAGCGAAATTTTGGTGGATCAGGGTTTGGATGACCAATTTTATGAACAACTTCACCCTGAAAAATTTAAACAAGCATGTTTAAAGGCAGGACAGCCTTTAACTTTAAGACAACATGCTGGCTATGATCATGGCTATTATTTTATCCAGACCTTTATGGATGAGCATTTGCAGTTTCATGCAATCCAGTTAGAAAAAGTATCTGGCTAATTAGTTTAGTGTTGCCATTCAACTTGAAATTCTTGTTGAGCCATACGGTTTAGATGATCAAGAACAACTTTTTCTAAGTGGTTGTGGTCATCTAACTGACTATCAATAGCAACGTTTAACTGCTCTGTTTCTGGTGCAAGCGTAATTGTTGCGGTAGGCATTAAGATTTTAAAATCTTGTTCGGTTTCTTGTACTTCAAATTTGTGTTTCCAATGATTAACTAGACGTTTTGCAATGCGTTTTCCATCGTTTGTTAATAGATGAGTTGTGCTTTTCATTATCAATCCTCACATTGGTTTAATGTACCTTAACAAATTCATTTGGCCATTAGCATTCTATTGTTGCAACGTTACGTTTCATGTTTGAAATGTTGTCATTTAAGCAAGGAAGGGCGGGCCAAGTAGGTTCTTTTTTGTTATAATTTTTAGCCTCTCCTTAAACTTCTAGCCAGGTCATCCACCTATGTCCAAGCCTTATTTGATTGCTCCTTCTATTTTATCTGCCGATTTTGCTCGTTTAGGCGAAGATGTAGACAAAGTGTTAGCCGCAGGTGCAGATGTAGTGCATTTTGACGTGATGGATAACCACTATGTTCCAAATTTAACTTTTGGTGCAGGTGTATGTAAGGCTTTAAAAAACTATGGGATTACAGCTCCTGTTGATGTGCATCTAATGGTATCTCCAGTTGATCGTATTATTGGCGATTTCCTAGAAGCTGGGGCAGATATTATTACATTCCACCCAGAAGCATCTCACCACATTGATCGTTCATTACAGCTTATTAAGTCTGGTGGTGCTAAAGCAGGTTTGGTTTTTAACCCAGCAACACCATTGCATTATCTAGATTATGTACTTGATAAAGTTGACCAAATTTTATTAATGAGTGTAAACCCTGGTTTTGGTGGACAAAAGTTCATTCCAATGACTTTAGAAAAATTACGTGAAGCTCGTAAAATTATTGATGCAAGTGGCCGTGATATCCGTTTAGAAGTTGATGGTGGTGTTGGTCCTGCAAATATCCGTGAAATTGCAGAAGCTGGTGCAGATATGTTTGTTGCTGGTTCAGCAATTTTTGGTCAACCCGATTATAAAGTTGTGATTGACCAAATGCGTGCAGAGCTTGCGAAAGTAGGCAGTGTTGATGCTTAAAAAGATAGAGTTAATCTAAAATAAACCTGTGGATAACTTTGTTTATAACTGTATGGATAACTGTGTTGATAACCGTATGGATAAGATGTTGGTAAAATAAACAAAATTAGATCAACCGTTTATTCTATAGACAAAAACTATGAAAAAAGAACGTTTTGGCGTTCTTTTTTTATGCGTGTTGAATAATTTATTAGCTAGTTTTTTATTAAGCTTTGCTAAAAAATAACCTGTGCAAAAAACAATGCATCTCTGTGTAAAACTTTTTGTGCATGCATACGTATAAAACTGTAAAAGTGTCATGAAAAATAAAGCTAAATTTGGTTTAATAAGTTTTTAGTAAGAGACCTCGATTATTAATGACAGTAAAAATTTTAGCGGTAGATATGGATGGGACTTTTCTTAATTCCAAAAAGCAGTACAACAAAGCACGTTTTTTAAAACAATATGAACAACTAAAACAAAATAATATTCATTTTGTGGTAGCCAGTGGTAATCAACTTGCAAAACTTGTTACCTATTTTCCAGAAATTAATCATGAGATTGCTTTTATTGCAGAAAATGGCGCACATGTTGTAGATGCTGGGCAAGAATTAGCTTTTGCTCATTTAAGTCAGCAACAATACGTTGAAATTTTAAAAGCGATTGACCCAGCGTATACCTCAACCATGGTGATCTGTGGAAAAAAAAGTGCTTATGTGCATAGCAGCATGAACGCAGAGGACTATGCCAAGGTTGCCCGATATTTTGAAAAGCTGACAGTTGTAGATGACTTTTATGCACTAGATGACTTAGTGTGCAAAATTACTTTTACGGCTCAGGAAAACGAGAGCTTTGCGATTTTTGAGCATTTTCAGAAGCAAAGTTTTGTAGCAGATAAAGTTTTGGTACCTGTTTCAAGTGGTTTTAATTTTATCGATTTGATTCTTCCCGACCAGCATAAAGCACACGGTTTGAACTTATTACTACAAAAATGGCAGGTTGAAACTAATCAAGTGGTTGCGATTGGTGATAACAACAATGATATGCAGATGATTAAAGCTGTGGGTTATGGGTTTGCAGTTGAAAATGCAGTAGAAGCATTAAAAGCAGTGGCGCCTTATACTACTGTAAGTAATGAGCAAGAAGGTGCATTAGAGGTGATTGATTTAGTACTTCAGCATCAACCCCCATTTGCTTAATTGCTCTATAACAAGCAGTTAAGATAGAAAATTGTATCTCTTTTAAAACTTCGTTATGCTAATGGCATTAAGATCACTCATCGGCTCTAGGCGATAAATCACAATGGCTCTACAACACTTACGCAAGTATGCTTGGTTTGTGTTCCTAATGGCTTTCGTCATTGGGTGGAGTGGTGTGTCTATTGCACAGAAGCCTATGCAACATGATCTTCATACTATGCCGTGTCATAGCGAAAAATTTTCGCATAACAATATGCATACTCAAGCAAATGATCAGCCTGTATGTAATCAAAAGATAACACAGTCTCTTCATTCGCATGGAGAGCATTGTCAGGACTGTAACCCTGTCCATTGCCAAATGGTGAATTTTGCTCTGCAGCAAGCTGTACCAGACGTTGAATCCCCATTTATTCCTATTTCATATCAATTTAGCAGTATTTATCAGGCTCAACATTTAGCCGGATACTGGCAAGAAATTTTACGTCCTCCTAAAGCTTGATCCTTATTTACTTATTTTTTTAATTAAAAAGGATCACAGCAATGTCTCATAAAACAATTAGCAGCTTAGTCGCTGTATTTGGGCTATTGGTTTCACCATGGTCACTCGCAGCAATTAAGGAATATCACCTTAATATTAATGAACAACAGGTCAATGTTACGGGCCAACCTTTAAAACGAATTACCGTAAATGGCAAGTTTACAGCACCACTCCTTGAGTTTGAGGAGGGGGATGACGCTGTTATTCATGTTCATAATCAGTTAAAGAATCAAGATACCTCTTTGCACTGGCATGGGTTATTACTGCCAGGGTTAATGGATGGTGTACCGGGTTTCAATGGTTTTAAAGGAATCGCTCCAAATGGAGATTTTGTTTACCGCTTTAAGGTGAAACAAAACGGCACGTATTGGTATCACGCCCATAGTAAAGGCCAAGAGCAAGATGGTTTATATGGCCCGCTCGTGATTTATCCAAAAGGAAAAAATACCTGTTGCTGCTCATGAGAAAACTGATCGTGATTATGTAGTGATGCTTTCAGACTTTCATAATTCTTCTAGCGATAGCATTATGAAGAATTTGAAGAAATCTGCTGAGTATTATCAAAACCGCCGTGAAACCGTATCTGATGTTTTGAAGCAAGTTAAAACACAAGGTTTAAAAGCAACTTGGCAAGATCGTTCGATGTGGAATCAGATGCGGATGTTAAAAACCGATATGTCTGATGTGACGGGCTATACGTTCTTAGTCAACGGCAAAACACCTCAGCAAAACTGGACAGGTAACTTTAAGACTGGTGATAAGGTTCGATTACGATTTATTAATGCATCGGCCATGTCATTTTTTGATGTCAGAATTCCAAATTTGAAAATGACTGTTGTGAGTGCAGATGGACAGCCAGTTAAGCCTGTTGCAATTGATGAGTTTCGTATTGGTACAGCTGAAACCTACGATGTCATTGTAGAGCCTAAACAAGCAAATTATCAGATTGAAGCCGAGTCTATTGACCGTAGTGGTTTTGCTATCGGTACTTTGCATAATGAAAGTGCACAGGCTGTAGGCCCAGTTCAAATGCCAGAACCACGTCCACGCGCTTTGTTAACCATGGAAGATATGGGCATGAGTCATGGGGATGGAAATGGTGAACATGCTGGCCATCAAATGAACATGCAGCATGACATGTCGTCCATGCCTGAAATGAAAAAAGAAGAGAGCCATGCTAATCATGATTCTACAATGATGAAAATGGATCATGACATGAAAAATATGTCATCTGGCCAACACGACCATTCTATGATGCAAATGAAGCACGACATGTCAGCGATGCCTGAAATGAAGCATGATATGCAGGCAATGTCAGCTAGCGAGCATGACCACGCTATGATGAATATGAATCATGAGATGCCGATTCAAGCTGACAATAAGACTAAAAGGGATGAGCCAGTTTATGGCTGGGCAAATGCTTCAACACCAGCGGGTATGAAGGCACTCCAATATAGCGATTTGCAATCTTTAACACCTCAACCAGATACTCGTGCACCGGAACGTGAGTTAGTCATTCGTTTAGGTGGCAACATGGAACGTTATATCTGGACCATTAATGGCAAGAAATTTAGTGATACGACACCATTACAAGTTAAGTATGGCGAACGCATCCGCTTGAAGTTTGTGAATGACAGCATGATGGCTCACCCAATGCATTTACATGGCATGTTTATGCAGTTAGAAAATGGCCAACAAGCTGAAAACTTACCAAATAAACATACCCTTATTGTTCCACCTGGAAAGACGGTTACTGCGTTATTGACAGCCGATGCCTTAGGAGAATGGGCGATTCATTGCCATCTGCTCTATCACATGAGTGCCGGAATGATGAATAAGTTGATTGTTGCTCAAGTAAATGATGGAGAACAACCTGCTCAAGCTCAACCACCAGTTCAATCTAAAAATGAGAAAGGAGCTAGTCATGCGCATCACTAAGTTATTTTCTCAAATGTTATGTTGCAGTGCTTTCTCGAGTATATCTATATTTACTTTTGCTCAAGAACCTTTTACACATGATCATTTACGCGAACACGGTGGTCAGATCTATCAAGCAACTACGATTGATACGGGATGGACTCAAAACGAAGAGGGAGAAGGTAGTTTTTCTTCGGAATTAGAAACTTGGGTGGGAACGGATGAAAACAAATTGTTCATTAAAGCCCACGTTGAAAAAGCAGAGTCAGAAGATGCTAATTACGGCGGTTCAGTACTTTATAGCCGAAATGTAGCTGACTATTGGGATGTACAGGCCGGTGTAAACTACGAACGTTTACAAAGAGAAGATGAAAAGCAAGATCGCTGGGCCGGTGTAGTGGGTTTACATGGCATGGCACCTTACTTTTTTGAAACCGATGCTTATCTTTATGTAGGTGAAGACCAGCTATGGAAGTTAAGTCTAGAAACAGAAAGGGACTTACTCTTTACCCAAAAGTTAATTGGTAAACCTTATTTAAAAGCAGATGTTGTTTTGCAAGATGAATCTCAATATGCCAGTAAAACAGGTTTATCAAGTTTACAAGCTGGTTTTCAAACCCGTTATGAAATCAACAAAAAGGTCATGCCATTTGTTGATGTCGGTTATGGCTATGAGAAAGGTTTAAAACAAACTGATTGGCAAACTGGAACCGACTCTGAACATGGTTGGTATTATGGAGCAGGGTTAACGCTAAAATTCTAATTTACGAACAAAAAGTAAGCTTAAACATATGCCATTGGTTTATACTAATTGCATTGTTTTTTGTGTCAGTTATGGTGCAAAGATGGCTTTAGAAAAACAAGAGAATCAAATACATTTAAGTAAAACTAGCTCTAGCTGTGGGTGCTCAAGCACGACGTCTCAGGAGTGTTTCACGCCTAGTGAACCTGTGGCTAAAAAGAGTCAATGGGTAAGTTATTACCATATCCCCCGAATGGACTGTGCAGCCGAAGAGCAAATGGTACGGATGGCTTTAGCCTCTTACAATGACGATATTCAAGAACTTCATTTTGATTTACCAGCGCGTCATTTGGCGATTTATCACAGTGTTCAGGCTGAAATGATTACTCAAAGTTTACAGCGTCTAGGATTAGGAGCAGAGTTACAACAAACGCAGCCACATTATGAACCTGTTGAAAAACCTAAAAAGGTTCGAGCTAGTTCTTCAACCAATGCAGCACAAAAGCAAGTTTTACAATGGTTGTTACTGATTAATGGCGTCATGTTTGTCATTGAGTTTATGGCCGGCATCATCGCTTCCTCTACAGGATTAATTGCCGATTCGCTCGATATGTTTGCTGATGCTGCAATTTATGGCATTGCTTTATTTGTGGTGGGTGAAAATCTAAATGCGCAATTAAAGGCTGCGCATCTTTCAGGATGGTTGCAGTTTGGCTTAGCCATGATTGTGTTAATCGATATGTTGCGCCGTTTTATTTATGGCAGTGAACCTGTTTCAATTCTCATGATTTTAATTGGCGGATTAGCTCTTGCGGCCAATATTAGTTGCCTTTATTTAATGAGAGACCATAAGGAGAGCGGGGCACATATGAAGGCGAGTTATATCTTTTCTGCAAATGATGTCATCGTTAACTTAGGTGTCATTATTGCAGGGATATTGGTTGCCATTACTGGTTCGCGTTATCCTGATTTAATGATTGGATTAATTATTGTTTTGTTTGTTTTAAATGGTGCACGAAAAATTTTACAGTTAAAAAATGAATAATATTTTCTGATAGAGGCAAGCCTGTGTCAGGGTTTGCCTTCATTTTTTATTTTAAAGTAAACTGAGTCCTCACATAAAGGAGGAACGACCTCCCCCATAATGGGACATCATGTCGGGACGACCTGACGCTATAAAAATTAGTGAATGTTATGGCTTGGGCTATTTTAATTTTAGCAGGTGTATTTGAAATCATTTGGGCATATTCTATGAAAATGTCTGAAGGTTTTACACGTTTAACCCCTAGTGTTATTACCGTAGTTTTTATGATTTTGAGTGTAGTACTGCTTTCAATATCAATGAAAACTTTACCTCTTGGCACTGCCTATACGGTTTGGACAGGCATTGGCGCAATTGGGTCATTTCTTGTAGGTATATTTTTTCTTCATGAACCTATTGGAGCTATGCGAATGATTGCCGCTGTATTAATTGTGTCAGGTTTGGTTTTAATGAAAATTTCATCGCCGTCTTAAGAGAATAAAACTATGTTGCTGTCTTATAAGTATATCAATTCGCCTGTTGGGCAATTAAAGCTGGTTGCGAATGAAAATGCTTTGGTGGCAGTACTTTGGGACAATGAAAATCCAAAACGTGTTCGACTGGCCGAGCTGGTCGAACAACTTGAGCATCCAGTTTTATTAAAGACCGAACAACAATTAAAAGAATATTTTGAAGGCAAACGCCGTGAATTTACATTGTCGTTAGATTTCGAAGGGACTGCATTTCAAAAACAAGTATGGGCTGCTTTACTGACCATCCCTTATGGTGAAACAAGAAGTTATAAAGATATTGCTGTTCAAATTGGCAATGAAAAAGCGGTGAGAGCAGTTGGCGCGGCAAATGGCAAAAACCCGATTTCCATTATTGCACCTTGTCATCGAGTCATTGGTGCGGGTGGGGCATTAGTTGGTTTTGCTGGTGGGCTTGATAAGAAAGATATTTTATTAAAACTAGAGCAACAATGAGCCGTTTTTGCGCTCGATTTTTTTAGACTTTTCTACTAAGCTGTCCACTATGATATTTCATAAGGTCGGTGCTTTACTGCATTGCTTTTTTTGAAATATTGATCTTATTCAACAAACTTTGGATGTTCTAAAAATGGCTGTCGGTGACGTAACAATGCCACAAATGCATGTGGTAAAAGGTGTAAAAATTGGCTCAACAGAAGCATATGTACGTTACCAAAACCGACGAGATTTAGTCATTTTTGAGTTTGCAGAAGGTTCAAATGTTGCTGGTGTATTTACTCAAAATGCATTTTGTGCAGCGCCTGTTCATGTCTCTAAAGCTCATCTTGCCGAAGGTAATCCGCGCTATTTAGTAATTAACACGGGTAATGCCAATGCAGGTACTGGACCTACAGGTTTGAAAAATGCTCAGGATACTTGCGCGAAGTTAGCTGAGCTTGCAGGAGTTAACAGTTTTGAAGTACTTCCGTTTTCTACAGGTGTGATTGGTGAGCAGCTTCCAATGGAGCGCTTACTTGCCGGTCTTCAGCCTGCGTTAAATACCCTGCAAGACGCGGCTTGGAATGATGCTGCATCTGGCATTATGACCACAGACACTGTACCTAAAGGCGCATCTGAACAATTTGAGCTTGATGGCATTACTTATACCATGACAGGTATTAGTAAAGGCGCTGGCATGATCCGCCCGAACATGGCAACTATGTTAAGTTTTGTGGCAACAGATGCACCTATTAGCCGTGATTTAGTACAAAAGCTATTAAAGACCACGGTTGAGCATTCATTTAATCGTATTACGATTGATGGTGATACCTCAACAAATGACTCTTGTATTTTCGTAGCAACAGGTCAGGCAGGTGGTACTGAAATCACATTAGACAGCGATGCACGCTACGCTAAAGTGTTAGAAGTTCTTGCTCGTGTAATGAATCGTTTAGCACAGTTAATTGTCCGTGATGGTGAAGGGGCGACGAAATTTATTACTGTTGCTGTAGAAGGCGGCGCAAATACTCAAGAATGTTGTGATATTGCTTATAGCATTGCCCATTCACCACTTGTCAAAACTGCACTCTTTGCATCGGACCCGAACTGGGGACGTATTTTAGCTGCGATTGGCTATGCAGGGGTTAAAGACTTAGACGTGTCTAAAATTCAAGTGTGGTTAGACGATGTACAAATTTGTAAAGATGGTGGCGCAGCTGAGGACTATACCGAAGAAGCGGGCGCGCGTGTTATGGCTCAAACCGAAATTACCATTCGTGTTGATTTAGGACGTGGTCAGGCCAAAGACACAGTATATACCTGTGACTTATCTTACGACTATGTCAAAATTAATGCTGATTACCGTTCTTAAATATCAGTTATAATCAAGCCTCGACAAAGAGGCTTTTTTATTAGCCCCATCTTTTGATATTAAATGATTCAATCCATAAATCATTTAAGCAGTAACGTTATATGCGAGCAGGTATGCCAGCATGAAGGATAGAGAAGACGTTTTATGAGTGATGCGACTTTAATTGCCAACGATGCAAAAAACATTGTACAAGCGCATTTAGACCGTTTAGGTGAGCCAAAAGACAATCGCTTAAGTGAAGAAGCAAAACAACAAAAGTTTGCACAGATCGAAGCAGAGCTCAAAAAACGTGATGCTGTCCTTGTTGCTCATTACTATTGCGACCCTGAAGTACAAGAACTTGCCGAAAAAACAGGTGGATGCGTTTCTGACTCTTTAGAAATGGCCCGTTTTGGACGAGATCATGCTGCCTCAACACTAGTTGTTGCTGGGGTCAAATTTATGGGAGAAACAGCAAAAATTCTGTCTCCTGAAAAAACAATTTTAATGCCGACACTCGAAGCAACCTGTTCACTCGATTTGGGCTGTCCTGTTGATGAGTTCACGGCATTTTGTGATCAGCACCCTGACCATACCGTAGTTGTTTATGCCAACACATCGGCTGCTGTTAAAGCACGTGCCGATTGGGTCGTGACTTCGAGCTGTGCTGTTGAAATTGTTGAACATCTAGACAGCTTAGGCGAAAAAATTATTTGGGCGCCAGATCAGCACTTAGGTCGCTATATTCAAAAGAAAACTGGTGCAGATATGTTGCTTTGGGATGGTGCATGTATTGTGCATGAAGAATTCCGTGCACGTGGCATTGCCAACATGAAAGCACTGTACCCAGACGCTGCTGTATTGGTACATCCAGAATCGCCAGAATCGGTTGTAGAAATTGCAGATGCAGTAGGTAGTACTTCTCAACTGATTAAAGCTGCGCAGACTTTGCCAAATGAAAGACTGATTGTGGCAACTGACCGTGGCATTTTCTACAAAATGCAGCAAGCGGTTCCCAATAAGATTTTAGTTGAAGCGCCAACAGCGGGTGAGGGGGCAACTTGTCGTTCATGTGCTCACTGTCCGTGGATGGCAATGAATGAACTCGACGGAATTTTAGAAGTTTTACAAAAAGGTGATCAGGAAATACACGTCGATCCAGCACTTGCTGAACGTGCCAAAATGCCTTTAGATCGAATGTTAGCCTTTAGTGCATCGTTAAAACGTTAAAAAACCTCAAAATGCTTGTTAAATATACATTTGATAAGGATTTTTAACTTTTTTTGAGAATAGGTGTTGACGTCTGAGGGCGTCGCGCCTAGAATGCACACCGTACCGCACGATGTGCGATACAGCAAAAGCTGAGATAGATCGGAGCATAGCACAGCCTGGTAGTGCACCTGGTTTGGGACCAGGGGGTCGTAGGTTCGAATCCTACTGCTCCGACCACTTAAAATAATATTTTAAGATCGGCGAAGTATCGCATGATAAGCATCATCGGTTAAGCGCCTGTAGCTCAGTTGGATAGAGCATCCGCCTTCTAAGCGGATGGTCACAGGTTCGAATCCTGTCAGGCGCGCCATTCGGTAGCTTGGTACATAGAACTTATTTGATGGTGGATGTAGCTCAGTTGGTAGAGCCCTGGATTGTGATTCCAGTTGTCGCGGGTTCGAATCCCGTCATTCACCCCAATTTCGGAGCATAGCACAGCCTGGTAGTGCACCTGGTTTGGGACCAGGGGGTCGTAGGTTCGAATCCTACTGCTCCGACCATATTTAAAATCGTTCAAGCTTTATAAAATATCCCAAATATTAAAAATAATTTCTTCTTGTCTTATTGATAGAAGGAATTTTTTTGTTTTATATATCTAAATTTTAATTCAAACGCCTCCAATATTTGAATTCGTCTCCTTATATACATATAAGCTCTGTTATTGATATTTCTGCCTTAACTCATCTTTTTCTTGATCTGATAAAAATGCGATTTTAAGACCGTTTTCTTGAGCTGTATAAATTTGCTCAGGGGTTAATCCTGCCAATGGGGCAGCAGTTAAATATTCATGTTGTATCTCAATGCCTTCTACTGCTGGGTCATCTGTATTAATAGTGGCAAGTACACCATGTTCTAAAAAAGTCTTTAATGGGTGCTCTGCTAAAGAGGGAACTGTATTGGTTTGAATATTTGAGGTGAGGCAAGATTCAATACCAATTTGGTGTTTAGCCAAATAATCTAAAAGTTTTAAATCTTGAACTGCTTTAACACCATGTCCAATTCGTTCAGCACCTAATTCTTCAATAGCTTGCCAAATACTTTCTGGGCCGGCAGCTTCGCCTGCATGTACTGTAATGTGCCAACCTGCATCACGCGCTTTTTTAAAGTGATCAATGAATAAATTGCCCGGAAAACCAAGCTCATCTCCAGCGAGATCCAACGCTTTAATATCATTTTTATGGGCAAGTAGGGCATTTAATTCTTTTTCGCAGGCTTCTTGACCAAAAGTACGACTCATAATGCCGATTAAATTCGCTTTTACTCCGTAAGCTTGACTACCTTCTTTTACTCCAGCAATCACAGCTTCAACAACGCCCTCAAGGGGGAGTTGATGTGTCATGCCCATATAACCCGGTGAAAAACGCAGTTCTACATAGTCTAGGCCTTGCTGTGCTGCATCTTGCATGTTTTCAAAAGCAATGCGTTTGCAGGCATCTAGGCTCGCTAATACTTTTACGCCCCAATCGAGCTTAGATAAAAAACTTAATAAGTCGGGTTGGTTATCCATCACTTGTACGTGTGGTCGTAAAGATTCAATGTCGTAAGCAGGCAAATCTAAATTGTATTGTTGCCCCAACTCTAAAATGGTTTGAATGCGGATGTTGCCATCAAGGTGGCGGTGTATATCTGTAAGCGGGAGCGTTTTTGTAATCATAGATTTCTTCTTACTCTGTTCATCTTAATTTATCATGCCTGTTTAGATGCACTGATAAAAGTTTGGATTTGCTATGTTTTTGTGAAAAGCTTTGAGTTGAGTTTTTTGAACTTACTATATTTGTATAAGTTTTAATTTTGATGACATTGTTCTGGCCTAAGAAGACAACGCAGCCTGTGTAAGATACAAGCACCAAGATTTTTATTGTTTTTAATTTCGCTGAGCCTTTTTTTGTTGACTCTTCAAGAGTGGATTGGCTGAAGAATGGTCATTGGTATTTTGCCTTTTAGTTGTAAAGATGAATAAAGGCTTGCTAAAGACCAAACTGATAAGGCGATTAATTTATCTGTAGAAATCTATTTCTGGCAAGTAAATGAAAAAGAAGAAATAGGAAGCGCTCAAATGAAGTCGGTACTTTGTCATCAAGCAACGTTGCAAGTCGTGGACCAACCGAACTTAATGCCTGCAAAAGGGCAGGTTTTATTGGAAGTGGTGCGATGCGGGATCTGTGGTTCAGATTTACATATGCAGCACCACTGCGACCACATGCATAATTTAGCTGCACGTGTCGGGTTTAATGGTTTAGCCAAGTCTACAGATTCGTTTGTATTGGGGCATGAGTTCTGTGGCAGGGTTTTAGACTACGGCCCAAAAACACGTCACAAATTTAAAGCTGATACACTTGTTTGCGCAATGCCGCTTTTAAACGTTGATCAGCATGGTTATTTGTCTACGGGACTTTCGCCAAATGCTTCGGGTGGTTATGCCGAGCAAGTATTGGCTCAATCAAGCTTGATGTTTGAAGTCCCGAATGGTCTAGATGCGGATAGTGCTGCCATGACTGAACCTATGGCGGTTGCATTGCATGCTGTTCGCCGTAGCCGTGTAAAAACTAGTGAACCTGCTATTGTGATTGGCTGTGGACCTGTCGGGCTAGGTGTCATATTAATGCTTAAAGCGGCTGGGGTTAAAACTGTGGTTGCCAGCGACTTTTCACCAAACCGTCGTAAGCTTGCCGAGCAATGTGGTGCAGATATTGTGGTAGACCCTAAAGAGACATCGCCATTTGCCAACTGGAAAGAGTTTGGTTTGCTTGGTAATGTTTCTGATGCCATTAACATGGGGATGGGACTGTTTGATAAGTTACAAGCGACTCGCTTACCGTGGTGGCATGGATGGCGCATGATTGATAAATTGGGTGCTCTGCCAAAACGCCCTGTTATTTTTGAGTGTGTCGGTGTACCGGGTGTTTTGCAGCAAATTATTGAAGGGGCGCCTTTGTTTTCCCGAATTGTCGGGGTAGGCGTATGCATGCAAAGTGACAAAATAGAACCAGCACTTGCGATTAATAAAGAGCTAGAAATTCAGTTCGTGTTGGGCTATACACCGCTTGAGTTCCGAGATGCACTACATATGATTGCAGAAGGTAAAGTAAATTGCTCACCGCTCATTACTGGTGTTGTTGGCCTAGAAGGCGTAACTAATGCATTTGAAGCATTACGTGATCCTGAACAGCATGCAAAAATTTTGATTGACCCGAAACGTAGCGGTTCAGATATTCAATTAATGAGTCATTAATTTCAAAGTCATTTACACTTAACTAAAAAGATTGTGATTTGATTAATCACAATCTTTTTTTATGAGTATAGTTCGCGTTATTGGGCATAAATAAAGGCTATTGGGCTAATTTGAATTACTCTTTAGCTGCTCTAACTCTTGGTAAATCCACTCAACAAATTTTTGAATAGTCGGTGAGATATCTTGGCTCGAATGAATGAGATAGTACTTTCGGCTACCTTTTAGTTTCTTATTGGAAACAATCACCAGTTCTTTTTTTTGTAGTTCAGACTCAATCAGCATTTGTGGAATTAAAGCCATTCCCATGTCATGACTCGCGGCAACCGCAAGCATTGAAAATAACTCATGGCGTTGTCCATCAAAAGGCTTAGGGTGTTTCATCTGATGGGTTAGAAACCATTCTTGCCAAATGCTAGGCCGAGTGGTTTGTTGTAGTAGGGGAATTTTTAGTAAATCCTCGCAGCTTAGATCATAGGTATTTTCATTAATCATCACAGCATCTGGAAAATACTTTTCGATGAGCCTTGGTGAGCATACAGGTACAATTTCTTCATCCATTAAATAATGTGCTTGTATGCCGGGCCAGTGGTCAATTTGCTGCTGCGTACCTGCAAAAATGGCAGCGTCAAAAATATTGTCATTAAATAAAAAGGGCTTGGTACTAGTTTCTAAGTGAACTGTAATTTCAGGGTGTTTTTGATTTAAAAGATGGAGCTTGGGTAATAACCATCGCGTTGCAAAGGTAGGAACCACACCTAACTTTAATGTTCCACCTAAACCCTTATGAGAAATCACATCGGCCGTACATTTCTCTAGCCCTAACAAGTAGGGTTTAATGCTTTTAAAATATTGTTGTCCTGCAATGGTCAGTTCAACACCATGCCGAGTACGGATAAAGAGTTCAACGCCCAAGAAGTCTTCTAACTGCTGAATTTGGCGCGAAACTGCACTTTGAGTAATGCATAGCTCTTGCGCAGCATAGGTATAGCTTAGATGTTTTGCTGCACTTTCAAAGCAAATTAGACCCTGAATGGAAGGGATGCTTCTTCGCATAAATAAATCCTTTTATTTGTCGTCATATTTCAAAACAGCATATGATCTACATGCAGGTATCTAAGTTTAGTATAAAAATAAGCCATTTTTAATGAAATACAACGAATTAAATATCTAAAGTTTATGCGTCTTATTTTAAATATGCGTAAGTCGCATATCTGCATGAACATTTATCGTTTGATTACTGCATTTTTCACGCATAACATCGAGTTAAATAAAGAAGATCAAATCATGCAGAGGATGCGATGAATCACATGGTGACAACAAAAAAAGCAAAAGTTCAATTTAACTGGCAAGACCCATTTTTAATTGAGCAACAGCTTAGCCCAGATGAGCGCATGATTCGTGATGCGGCTCATGCCTATTGCCAAGAACGTTTGCAACCACGTGTACTTGAACAATTCCGTCATGAAACAACAGATCCATCTATTTTCCGTGAAATGGGAGAGCTTGGCTTACTGGGGCCAACCATTCCTGAGCAATATGGCGGCGCGGGTTTGAACTATGTGAGTTATGGTTTGGTTGCGCGTGAAATTGAATATGTTGACTCAGGTTACCGCTCTATGGCGAGCGTGCAAAGCTCATTGGTGATGGTTCCAATTCATGAGTTTGGTAGTGAAGAACAAAAGCAGAAGTACTTACCTAAACTAGCTACGGGTGAATACATTGGCTGTTTTGGTTTGACCGAGCCTGACCATGGCTCAGACCCGGGCAGTATGATTACCCGTGCTAAAAAAGTTGATGGTGGTTACCGTTTAACTGGCGCAAAAATGTGGATTACTAATAGCCCAATTGCCGATGTATTTGTCGTCTGGGCAAAAGAAGTTTCTGCTGAAGGTAATGTGGGTGATATTCGCGGCTTTATTTTAGAAAAGGGTTGGGAAGGGCTATCTGCGCCTGCCATTCATGGCAAGGTTGGTTTACGTGCATCGATTACAGGTGAAATTGTAATGGATAACGTTTTTGTACCTGAAGAAAATGCATTCCCTGAAATTCGAGGTTTAAAAGGCCCATTTACCTGTTTGAACAGTGCCCGTTATGGTATTGCATGGGGTGCAATGGGTGCTGCCGAGTTCTGCTGGCATACTGCACATCAATACACCATGGACCGTAAACAATTTGGTCGTCCGTTGGCTGCAAATCAGTTGATTCAAAAGAAACTCGCAGATATGCAAACTGAAATTGCTTTGGGTTTACAGGCAGCTTTACGTTTTGGCCGTATGAAAGATGAAGGTATTGCATCAGTTGAAGGCACATCCCTAATTAAGCGCAATAACTGTGGAAAGGCGCTTGATATTGCCCGCATGGCACGTGACATGATGGGTGGAAACGGTATTAGTGACGAGTTTGGTGTGGCACGTCATTTGGTCAATCTTGAAGTCGTAAATACCTATGAAGGCACACATGACGTTCATGCCTTGATTTTAGGTCGTGCACAAACAGGCATAGCCGCATTTAGTAACTAACTCACTCATTTTTAAAAATAGAGGTGTTCTTTCGGGAGCACCTTTAGGGATTTTTACGCAAAAATTTATGGAAAATGACAAGATTCATCGTAAGGATACTCATGTGAAGATGTCCTCTGTGTACTTAAAAGTAAATGTAAGACGATGAAAAGTAAAGAAGATTAAGTCATACAGAAAACATAAGTAAGCTATCGATGACTCATTTGGGAAAATGAGGAACTAAAGATGAACAATGACGTTCAAGTAATATCGAAAGAATTAAGAAATACATTTTCAAGTAACCTTGGAACATATGAAAAAATTGGACCTCATACATGGAAATGGGCGTTGTTATTTGCCTATTTTGCGATGGTGGTCGATGGCATTGATATTATGCTGCTGTCTTATAGCTTGACCAGTTTAAAGGCAGAGTTTGGTTTAAGTACCTTTCAAGCGGGTGCTTTAGGCAGTGCTTCTTTGGCAGGTATGGGGATTGGCGGTATTTTGGGTGGTTGGGCATGTGATAAGTTTGGCCGTGTACGAACGATTGCCAACTCGGTAACCTTCTTTTCGGTAGCGACTTGTTTGTTAGGCTTTACGCAAAGCTTCGAGCAATTTATGGCTTTACGTTTTATTGGTGCTTTGGGAATCGGAGCACTCTATATGGCTTGTAATACCTTAATGGCTGAATATGTGCCGACAACTTACCGTACAACGGTCTTGGGCACATTACAGACGGGGCAGACCGTAGGTTATATTGCTGCGACGTTATTAGCTGGTGCAATTATTCCAGATCATGGCTGGCGTGTTTTGTTCTTCCTGACCGTAGTGCCTGCTTTTGTTAATATTTTCCTACAACGATTTGTGCCAGAGCCAAAATCTTGGCAGCTCACCAAAATTGAAAGCTTACAAGGCAACAGACAACCTAAAGAAATGGTCGTGGCTGAAAAGCCAAAAAGTAGCAGTATTTACAAACAAATCTTTAATAACTTTAAGCACCGTAAAATGTTTTTGTTGTGGATGACCACAGCATTCTTCTTGCAGTTTGGTTATTACGGCATTAACAACTGGATGCCAAGTTATTTAGAAACAGAAGTACATATGAACTTTAAAAACTTAACCAGTTATATGGTGGGTTCATATACTGCAATGATTCTAGGCAAAATTTTAGCGGGTTATCTTGCTGACAAATTTAACCGCCGTGCTGTTTTTGTGTTTGGAACAATTGCCAGCGCTGTATTCTTGCCAATCATTATTTTCTTCAATACCCCTGACAATATTTTGTATTTATTGATCACTTTTGGCTTTTTATACGGCATTCCATATGGTGTGAACGCGACTTATATGGCTGAAAGTTTTTCAACCGATGTGCGCGGAACAGCCATTGGCGGTGCTTATAACATTGGTCGTGTCGGGGCAGCGATTGCACCAGCCACCATTGGATTCTTAGCGTCGGGAGGTACGTTTACCATGGCCTTTATTGTGATGGGAGCTGCGTATTTTGTTGCGGGTGTATTGCCGGGCTTATTTATTAAAGATCGTCAGTACGATCCACAAAGACAATCATAAACAATGAAAAGAAGGTGCGTTGAGTACTTTCTAAAAAGATAAGGGTATCGTTATGGGCGCATTACAAGGAATTCGAGTTTTAGATTTAAGTCGTGTGCTTGCGGGGCCATGGTGTGGGCAAATCTTGGCAGACCTTGGCGCGGAAGTGATTAAAATTGAACGTCCTCGAGTCGGTGATGACACCCGCATGTGGGGTCCACCATGGATGCCCGATCAAGACGGTAACATGACTCGTGAATCTGGCTATTTTCAGTGTACCAACCGCAATAAATATTCGGTTGCGGTAGACATAACCACACCTGAAGGTCAGGCCTTAATTTATGAAATTGCCAAGACTGCCGACGTGGTAATTGAAAATTATAAGACAGGATCTTTGGCTAAATATGGTTTGGATTATGCTTCCTTAAATGAGTTAAACCCAAATATTATTTATTGCTCGATTACTGGTTTTGGGCAAGATGGTCCACGTGCAGAAGAACCCGGTTATGATTTTATTATTCAGGGTATGTCTGGCTTAATGAGCATTACTGGCGAGCCTGATGATGTGGCTGGTGGTGGTGCACAAAAGGTTGGTGTGGCTGTGGTAGATATTCAAACTGGTCTATATTCTACCATTGCGATTCAGGCAGCATTGATTGCACGCTCGCACACGGGGCGCGGTCAGTATATTGATATGTCCTTACTTGATGTACAGGTCGCGGCACTGGCAAATCAGGGAATGAACTATTTAGCTTCGGGTAAAGCCCCACAGCGCATGGGTAATCAACACCCGAGTATTGTGCCGTATCAAACTTTTAAGGCTAAAGATAAAGAATTTATTATTGCGTGCGGTAACGATAAACAGTTTAAAGATTTGTGTATTGCGATTGGTTATCCAGAGTTACTCGAAAATGAAAAGTTTGTACGCAATCAAGATCGTGTCAAATATCGAAATGAACTGATTCCTTTATTGTCGGAGCACTTTCTGCAGAAAACTGCCAAAGAATGGGTTGAGATGATTCATGCTTTAAAAGTACCCGTAGGTGTTATCAACTCTATTGAAGATGCCTTGGCTGAACCACAAATCGTACATCGCAATTTGGTGGTGAACATTCCTCATCGTTTAAATGAAAACTTTCAAACGATTGGTTCACCCATCAAACTGTCTGATACTCCAGTTGAATATCATCATGCACCACCAGAACTAGGTGAACATACCGCTCAAATCTTATCGAGATTTAAAACAGCAGAAGAGCTGGCTGCATTAAAGGAGAAGGGCATTATTGATGGGAAAATTGCTTAAGCTATTGTCGCTTTTAATGTGATTCAATTTAAATGGAAACTGTGATTCGCAATAAATCACAGTTTTTTTATTAAAAAGTAAGAGCTTTAATATTTAAAAATAAGCGGCAACTCTGGTCTGAAATCATGAATCATTCCTTGAGGCTCATGATCAAAACTAATTTCCATTAAATGCTCCGATCCATCAGTTACTTCAAAATTATCAACTGTATTGAACAGTAATGAAGTAGGATGCTGCTTAAGGTTTGGAACAGAAACCTTAATCGCGGTGATTTCTGATAAATCTTTGCTATGCACAAGTGGTTGTTGTTTGTCTTTTACAGCAAGGTCTGGTCGTGAAGCAAATGAAAGGAAGAACCACATCGGTTCAGATACCACAGCATCTTTGGCAACATTTACTTCTAAGCTGGCTGGTAAATAGCTTGGCTTGTAAACCCAATGAGGAAATTTTGCGCCGTTATCATCTTTATTTTTAGGTCTAAAGCAAATTCCAAAAGGGGATGCGATATTATCTTGAGCACTGAGTCGTTCAAAAAGCAGAGTTGGTTTGGTGAGATCGCTTGAGGCTTCTTCTGGATTATTTAAAAAGATTAATTCGATAAAGCTATTTTTAAAGAAAAATCGTCTGTTTTCGGTACCTTGACCCGGGTGCTTGTTGGATGAACCTTCTGTTAGACCGAATTTTTTTAAAGTTTCAGCTTCGGGAGCGCCTGATTGTACACAAATAAAAATATGGTCCACTTCCATTTTAAGTTCTCATGCTAATGTTTATGAATATTAAATAATTGATTAATAGAGTTTTTCATGTTTGTCGCAAGTGTTTCATCGAAACCATCGACTAAAAAGCGGCTAATTAGCCCTTCAATCACCGTATAGATCAGCTCAGATAAAGCTTCACCATTGGGTATATTGCAGTTTTGTGCAATCAATACTTTAATCCATTGTTTATGGGCTTTAGAAATAGAAATAATGTCTTGATCATCTTGGTTAGATTCAGCGACAGCTCTTACAAATAAACAGCCCTTAAAAAAATCTTGTCTAAACCAGTTGGTATGCCAATCCAGAATTTTATTGATGGCCTCTAGCCCTGTTGCATCTCCCACATAGCCCAAAAGGCTTTGCTTGAATCGCTCATCACGTGCAACGAGCACAGACTTAACCAGTTGATTTTTATTTTTATAGTACGTGTACATGGTGGTTTTAGAGCAGCCAGATTCATCGCGAATCAGGTCAACGCCAACCCCGACAAAACTATTTTCATTAAATAACTTCTCGGCTGTATCTAATATTTTTAAGGCAGATTTTGACATGTGTCTTTTCCAAAAAATAAAATAGTACAGATCTGTACTATTTGAAATTTTATCTATATGCTTTTTAAAAAGCAATGTCTGTTTAAGGAATAAAACCATGTTCTCGATCTTTTATGGCAAAGAAAAACTGGCTCCGTCGCCCACTAAAGTTGATGTCTTAAGAAGCCTTGTTGGGGGGACGCTCAGTATTTTTATACTGTTGTGGTTGAGTAAGCTCACACACAATATCTTTATCATGGCGCCGTTTGGTGCAACCTGTGTATTGCTCTATACCGTGTCGCAGTCACCTTTGGCACAGCCCAGAAATATTATATTTGGGCATCTTATTTCGGCTTTTGTGGGTTTGTTTTTTCTAAAATTTGTCGGTGTTTCCATTTTTACAATTGCTTTTTCAGTGGGCTGTGCAATTGCGCTCATGCAGGTTTTTAAATGCGTTCATCCACCTGCTGGAGCTAATCCTTTGGTTATTTTGCTCACCGCAAGCAGCATACATTACGAGTGGAATTTCTTAATTTTCCCTGTTTTGGTCGGTGCAGTGTCTTTAGTTTTAGTGGCGATGTTCATTAATAATATTAAAGCGAGTACGAAATGGCCGATGTATGGCTTAGGAATTTTAAATAGTAAAAAGTAGAGACGGTATGAAATGTTTTGAGCTTAAAAATAATAAAAGTATTCACTATGCCAAGATAGTGAATACTTTTGAATGAAATTATGACTTCTTAGAAATACGTTCTTCGATGGCAAATTTGAGTAAAGAAGCACTGCGGTAAAAACCATGTGCGAACTTTCCAAATGGCATGGTAATAAAGAAGGTCATGACTGTGGCTAAATGGAAAATCAGTAAAAGTGCCATGTAAGGGGTATTGCGAAATGCCATGAGTGCTAACCCTGAAGCGCTAACGATAAGCAGAAGGAAGATAAAGCCTCGATCTACAGGTTTTTGCTCACGGTCACCATGCAACGGATGGCGTTTAAGATTTAAATAGAGCAAGCCGGATGGTCCAATCACTAAGCCAATTCCACCCAAAGTTCCTAAAATTACAGGCAAGCTTAGGTAAGGATAAGGCGCATGTAGGTCAAGAAAATAATGATATAAAGTCGCTACACCTGTAGCTGCAAAGCAGAGCATAAAGCCATAAAACGTCAGGTGATGGAACACTCGGCGGATTTGTGTGTAACGGTCATCTTGCTCATTACAGCCTTTACCATGACCGCCATCTAAATATTTAAGCGTTAATACATTTTGGGTAGCTTGAACCAGATCGGGTTTCTCAACTTTGCCATGAATGACTTTAGAAGTTTGTCGCCAGAATTTGCTAATTCCAATGCCGAGCAAAACAATCGCAACTGTAAAGGTCGTTCCAAACAATAGTGCTAAAAAGTTATGCGGGAAAATCGCATAGAAATTACCTTGGTAACCTGCAAATAAGTCAGTGCCTTTCCACCACACTACGGCTAACATGCAAAAAAAGAAAATAAGTGTTAAAGCCGAGACAAAAGGAATACCCACAGATTTATAAAGTCGACCTAAAGGCTGAGGAGTCGCAAATTCTTGGTAAGTCTCTAAACGTATTTGTGCCATCGCTTTAGGAATGTTTACGCCAAACTCATGCGGTGGAGCATATTGGCAAGCGTGTAAACAAGCCCCACAGTTATGACATAGGTTTGCTAAGTAATGAATATCGGCTTGGTTAAACTCAAGACGCTTAGTCATCGCCGCAAAAACAGCGCAAAATGACTCACAGTAGCGACAAGCATTACAAATCTGTAGGGCTCTTTGGACTTCTTGCTCGTGGTCTGAGAGCTGAACAACTGGAATTAGGGCTTTGCTATTAGCATTCATGTTCAACTCCTTGTGAAAGTGCATAGCGGGCGGCATTTTTTCCGGCAATTCGCCCAAATGTCGTTCCGATCGACATACCAACGCCCGCGGTATAACCCTGACCAAGTACGTTACCTGCCATCATTTCACCTGCGACAAACAGGTTGCGGCTTGGCTTATTGTTAAAACGTACAGCAGCCTCATCTTCGACTTTTAAACCTAAATAGGTAAAGGTAATGCCGGGTTTAAGCGCATAGGCATAGAAGGGTGGCTGGTCGAGAGGAACAGCCCAATGGGTTTTGTTGGGAACAATATTTTCGGTGGTGCAGTCATCTAAAACGGTATGGTTAAAGGTGCCTTGCACACAGGCTTGATTAAACTCTTCTACGGTATGGCATAAGGTTTTGACATCTAGCCCGATTTTTTCGGCTAACTCTTGAATGCTATTTGCTTTTACGCCAGCAAATACAGGTGGCATAAAGCGACCAATGGCTTTTGAATCAATAATCGAATAAGCAATTTGCTGTGGCTGTTTGGCAACAAGACGGCCCCAAATCGCATAACGTTTTGGCCAGAAGTCTTCGCCTTCATCATAAAAACGTTCAGCTTTGTTATTGACCACAATTCCCAAGGAAACGCAGTCAATACGAGTACAAATACCACCGTCATATAAGGGTGCGCGTGCATCTACGGCGACACAGTGCGATTGTGATGGATCACCAATAATATCGGCGCCTTGATCTATCATAAATTTAAGCAAGTTGCCTTGATTAAAGCGGGTACCACGAATAATGAAATTATCGGCAGGCCATTCGCCGTTTTCATTTTGTCCCCATGCTTCTCTTAACCATTCAAGATTTGACTCAAAACCACCTGCGGCCAATACACAGCTTTTTGCTTTAAATACACGGCCATCTTCAGCAATTGCAGCTTCAAAATGTCCTTGATTTAACTTTAGATCTTTAATTTTTGTGTTGTATAAAATTTCGATACCAAGTCCTTGGGCACTACGGTAGTACGCATTAATGAGGGCTTTACCACCACCCATAAAAAAAGCATTAGTACGTGCAACATGCAAAGCACCCGATAACGGCGGCTGAAAATTCACACCATGTTTACGCATCCAGTCGCGGCAGGTCGCCGTGCTACGAATGACCAGACGGGCTAAGTGCTCATTGGTTTTGCCCGCAGTCACTTTAAGTAGGTCTTGCCAATATTCTTCTTCGGGGTAGGCATCAACCAATACATCTTGAGGAGCATCATGCATGCAGCGAAGGTTACGAGTATGTTGTGAGTTACCACCACGCCATTCTTTAGGTGCTGCTTCTATGACAAGCACAGAAGCACCGCTTTCTTTTGCCGTGAGCGCGGCACACAGTGCGGCATTCCCACCACCAATTACAATCACATCATGCATGGATTTCTCCCTTTCTCAGCTAGGGCTAATGTAGCTTTAAAAGGGAAGGCGAAGTGAGAGGCTAGGCTTGAATAGGTGTTTAGTAAAAATAAACACTAATGGCTTAAGTGTTTATGAGCTCCGCACCGGGCCAGCGCTTTTCGTTAATCAAGTTTGCTACACAGGCACGAATCACCACCTTCGTGGCTAAGGTGGCAGGCGAGAGTTCTTCTTCAGAGAGACTAATTAAATAGTTAATACGTTCAATGGCAGGTTCTACAACGCGTAGCAAACATAGGTCTTGCCGCGAGTTTAACGATGCACCCGCAGGTTGGATGGTTGCCATTTCGAGTTGGCTAATGCTTTCCATTAACAAATGCAGCCCATCAATTTCATATGCCACTTTAAGCTGATGAATTTGCTGTTCGAGCAACAAGCGCAGTCCATGTCGTTGACTCGGTAAAATCAGAGGGAGTTCTTTAAGCTGTGAATGATTAATGGTCTGAGTGTCGATACAGTTTTCAAGATCGTACTGACTCAGCACTTCTTTAGGCGAGATTAAAAACATCTGTTCTTTGACTAAAGGCTGTATAGCCCACTGTGGGTCAACATCATCACTAAAGATGATGGCAACATCGAGCTGCCTTGCATTCACCAAGGCTTTGAGATCACCTGATAAACCTTCAATTAAACGGACTTTAATGTCGGGGTAACGGTTTCTCATCAGTTTTAAAAAGTGTGTGCCAATAACTGCTGCAACACTCGGCGAAAAACCGACGGTGACGTGACCACTTAAACGCGAAGAATGCGCAGAGTCTACAGCATGGTCTAGGTGTCTAAGTGCCAGTTGCACTTGTTGAAAAAAAGCTAAGCCCGCAGGGGTGGGAACCGTACCCAAAGCGGTACGTTGTAAAAGGCGAATGGAAAGTTCACTTTCTAATTTTGAGATTTGCTGGCTTAATGCAGAAGTTCCAATATCGAGATTTTTTGCAGCTTTACCCAAGCTTCCTGACTCGATCACTGCAATAAAATACTTTAATTGTTTCAGTTCCACGGCAAATACTACATTAACCTTTATGGATTAATTCTACACTGGTTTGTCGCTATAGTTTTTACTCTATTGCTTTGAGTAAACTGGCAATAGAGTAAAGGCAACATCACCTCAAGATGTTGCCTTTTAGAGCTTTTATTCTTTAACCTGCTCAAGACCCTGTTCTTCAATAATTTGTGTTGCTTGTGGCGATTTCACAAATTTAATTAACTCTTTTGCGACTTTTGCATGTTCCGAGTTTTTACCAATGCCTGCCGCAAATACCGTCACTTTTTGATAAGGTGCAGGGATTGGGCCGACTAATTCAACTTGACCATATTTGCCTGTAAAAGGTTTGATTTCACTAATTTGCTGGAAACCAATATCAAACTGGCCTTCGGCGATACGTTTTGCAACGCGATCACCAACTACTTTTTCTGCCTTACTCGAAATTACTTTGTACTTGACAGGCGGGAAGCTTGGGAAAACATCTTTTTCAAGATGCGTACCGCTCGCACTTGCTGAATAGCCGATGTGCTTGGCATTTAATAAAACTTTTTCAAATTTTGCCGCAGAGCTAATATCTGGTTTTGGTGCACCTTTAGGCACAGCCATACCAATGCTTGAATTCACTAATGCACTTTGTGAATTTGGGTCTACATAACCCTTTTCTGCGAGCTTGTTGAGTTCAGGAGCAGCCAAGACCACCACATCAAAACGTTCACCACGATCGAGTCGATTTGGAATTGCAGTCGGTGATGCACCCATTGATGAACCAGACGAGAGATGCACGGTATGGCCTGTTTGTTTTTCAAATAATGGAATGAGCTTTTCCATAGATGAATAAAAACCACCTGAGCTAATTACTTCTATAGTATCTGCGTTAGCAAGAGTTGAGCCTAAGCCAGCACTAGCTAGGCAAATGGTCATGAAGATAGGGGACTTTTTCATAGTATCTCGCTTTAATGACAGGAGAACACAGTACGGAGATTTAAGATCTGCCGTACTGTTCATTAAAATTTCAGGTTAAGTAGTAGTTGTTTTAAGCGCTAATTTTTGCAGGTTCAGCAATCGCGTCAGTATTTTTCTGTTTAGAACCCCGGCATAGATACAAGCTTGAGATGAGGCTACAGACCGCAGCAAGCATGAGCCAGAAAGCAGGGGTACTTGGGTTGCCTGTGTTTTCGACAAGGAAGGTACAAGCCATTGGGGTCATACCACCAAAAATAGCGGCTGCAAGGCTGAAGGCTAAAGAAAAACCAACTGTACGCACACGTTTCGGCATCACTTCTGCAAGCGTTGCGACCATGGTTCCGTTGTACATACCAAAGAAGAACGAGAAGTAAGCAAGCGTAATTAGAAGGTTTGAGAAGCTAATGTTGCTCACTAACCAATTTAAAACTGGATAACTTGTAAAGAGAGCAAGTGTGGTAATACCGACTAGAACTGGACGGCGACCAATTTTGTCTGAAAGCAAACCACCCATTGGTAACCAGAAGAAATTAGACAAACCAACAAACACTGTTGCTAAAAGGCTGTCTGTTACTGACATTTCTAAATTACGTTTTGCATACACTGTGGTGTAAACCGTAATAAAGTAGAACGTGGTCGTCGTCATTGCACTCATCATCATGCCTGCAAGGACGATGCGCCAGTTGCTCGCCAGTGTGCTAAAAATTTCTTTTGTTGAAGGATGGGTCTTTTGCGATTTAAAGTCTTCAGTTTCCTCTAAAGTACGACGGAACAAGAAGATTAACGGAATAATCAAACAACCGATCAAGAACGGAATACGCCAGCCCCATTCACCCACTTGAGCCGTAGTTAAGATGGTGTTGAGCCAGTAGCCAAGTAATGCAGCAAACACAACAGCAACTTGTTGGCTGCCAGACTGCCAGCTTGTGATAAATCCGCGATTTTTATCTGTTGCAATTTCTGCTAGATAAATAGAAACACCGCCAGATTCAACACCTGCCGAGAAGCCTTGTAATAGACGTCCAATCACCACCAAAATCGGGGCAATAATACCTATGGTTTCATAACCTGGTACAAAGGTAATTAAGATGGTTCCGATGGCCATAAGACTTAAAGTAACAATAAGACCCTTACGTCGACCAACTCTGTCGACATAAGCGCCCAAGAAAATAGCGCCGAGAGGACGCATCAGAAAACCCGCAGCAAATACGGTAAATGTCATCATTAAAGAGACATATTCATTTTCAGAGTGGAAAAATTTTGCCGCGATATAAGTGGCATAGAAACCAAAAAGAAAAAAGTCGTACTGCTCTAAAAAGTTGCCACTTGTTACATTTAATATTTTTTTAAAAGTAGCCCTACGGTTATTCACGACATCCATTGGAGACCTCCTTGGCCTGACAAAATGGAAACATTCACGATTTTCGAGGCTGGACCTAAATTGATTCAATCAATAAATCTAAAGAGCAAATGGGTTAGAGATGAGATTTAGCGAGGTCCTTTGCAGAAAATGTGATGCCTTGTTTCCAGTTCAAACTACACATCTATATTTCGATAAGCAGCAAACCACTTATCATTCGGACGAAAATGTAATCTCAAAAAGCAGGAGGGAGTGAGAGGGCAAAATTAATTAGGTATTTAATAAAATTAATGACTCTTTATAAAATAATTTCCGAACATGGCCAAATCTGGTTTTGAATCAAATCTTTCACGCAAGCCTTAATGGCTGACTTTGCGGCAAGTGCGGCAGGTGATAATTCTTCTTCGGCAAGGCTTACCAAGTAATTGATTCGTTCAACTTCAGGGTCTATTAACTTGAGTAATTGAAGCTTATGTTTGTACTCTTGTAGACAAGCGCTACCTGGGCGGACACTGGCAAGGTCGAGGTGAATTAGACTGTCCATGAGTAAGTGTAGGCCATCAATTTCATAGACGACATTAAGCTGACCAATCTTGTGCTCAAGCAACTTTCTTAAGCTATGGCGTTGACGTGGTAGTACTAAAGGAAGGTCTCCAATTTGTTGAGACTGAATCACACCACTTTTGATGCAATCGGCAAGACCATATTCTTCTAGCACTTCCTTGCGTGCCATTAAATACATTTGCTCGCGTACCAAGGGTTGAATCGACCACTGTTTATCAATTTCATTGGTAAAAATAATGGCGATATCGAGCTGACGGGAGTTAATGGATTGAATTAGATTACCCGATAGCGTTTCCACAATCTCTAAACGAATATCTGGGTAACGTTCAGACATTAGTTTCATTAAAGGGATACCAATCAAAGCAGTAATGGTCGGTGGAAAGCCAAGGCTGACATGTCCAGATAGTCGTGCAGAATGAGCAGCATCTACCGCGAAGTTCACTTGACGTAAAATAAGTTGAGAATGTTTTAAAAAGGCGAGACCTGCTGGAGTAGGGGTTACACCAAAGGCATTACGCTGTAATAGGCGAATGCTTAGCTCTTGTTCTAATTTACTAATTTGCTGGCTAATAGCAGAAGCACCCACATCGAGTTTTTGGGCAGCTTTACCAATACTACCTGCTTCAACCACAGTCAAAAAATACTTTATTTGTTTGATTTCCATAATAAATGTGTTCGCTCATCATCCTTGATTTAATTTGTACAGATATGAAGGATTGGGAAATCTATCATGTGCTTTAATATTAACAGCAATCCATAAAAAAGATCTTTAATTTGATATTCTAAAAACAATAAAAACGATCTTTTTCAACTTTAATATTAAAATTTCTCCTCTAACTTTTATTTATTATTACGATAAATTTACCCTTAAATTTTCAGTCTCTCCCATTCTCTTTTCTTAGAGTTTTAACCTATTTAATTTTACTAATGCCCCCTTTAATTTATTGGTATCACGATGTTTTCTTGATCTGTGCTTTAATCTTTTCAAATGAGAAAAGGAGAGCATTAAATGCATGATGCATTAAAAAATATGATGGATTTTCAAATTATGAAGAAGATTAACTGATTCAATAACTATTGGAAAAATATATGAGTATTTCGCTCATTTGATCAGAAGGGAAGATTGGGTAAACAGGGTTATTTATTTGAACATTAAACGTTACCCATAGCATGGATATGCAAAAGACAACACAATGGATTATTTTTTACTATCTTATTGTTATTAATCAGTATTATTTAACCGTAGCATTCTTAGATATTTCTGCAAAGGTTTTAATTCTCATTATAGATCTGGTGATTGTCCTAACTTTCCCTCTCCTTAGCTATTTCTTTCAGTCGATTGATTCGTAATTTTTATAGTAACGCTGCATTACTGAAGTTCGCTGTGAAAAGCGCATTTCAAACATAAGACCAAAACTAAAAACCAATAAGCATGATTGTGCCAAGGAGGTCGATTATGGAGATTGGTAAAAATCAAAATATGAATAGAGCAAACGTTATAAGGATGTATGTAACATGAAAAATTTAACTTTACTCGCATTAACATGCGTCAGTGTGACAATGGCTGGGTGTGGTTCAGGAAATGCTTCTAAAGAGGCGGGTCAGCCAAAACGTCCGGAATGTATAGCCCCAGCTAAGCCGGGTGGCGGGTTTGATATGACCTGTAAACTGATTCAATCTGGCTTTAAACAAACAGACCAGCTCAAAGATCCAATACGCGTAACCTATATGCCGGGTGGGGTAGGTGCCGTAGCCTATAATAAGATCGTAAACAGTGATCCTGCGAATAATAATGCCGTGGTTGCATTTTCCACTGGTTCACTCTTGAACTTAGCACAAGGAAAATTCGGACACTTCACTGAAAAAGATGTGAAATGGTTGTCTGGCGTCGCCGTCGATTATGGTCTGGTTTCGGTACATAAAGACTCACCATTGAAAAACCTTGATGACTTGATGAAAGCACTCCGAGAAAACCCAAAAGCACTTAGCTTTGGTGGTGCCGGAAGTGTGGGTGGTCAAGACTGGATGCAAACAGCAATGTTGGCAAAAAAAGCAGGTATTAGTCCTGCCGATTTAAGATTTGTTGCACTTGAAGGCGGTGGGGAAGTGCTGACTTCATTACTGGGGCAGCATATTCAAGTTGGGGTAGGCAATATTAGTGAAATCAGTTCATACCTAGAGTCTGGTGATATTCGGGTATTGGCAGTTTTTGCTAACAAGCGTTTAGACGGAAAGTTCTCAAAATTACCTACTGCAAAAGAGCAAGGCTATGACATTGAGTGGCCGGTGATTCGTGGTTTCTATATGGGACCAAAGGTCAGTGATGAAGCTTATGGTTGGTGGAAAAATGCCTTCGATAAAATGATGGCTAACCAGAAATTTGATGCAGTCCGTGAAAATCAGGATCTACTCCCATTTCAGCTGACAGGTGAAGAACTCACTGCTTATGTTTATAAACAAACCGCGGAAATGCGGCAGTTATCGCAAGAATATAAATTATCACAATAACAAATCGGCTGGGTTGAGAAGCTATTTTTCAGCTCAGTTTTTTTCTGAGGATAGATGATGAAATCTGAACGGATTCTTACCGCCATTATTACGGTTTGTGGGTTATTTTTGTTGATTTATGCGAGCAATTTTGAAGCCCCAATTTCCTACGATCCAGTGGGCCCTAAAGCTTTTCCTATTTTATTAATGGGCTTAATTACAGCGAGTGCAGCGTATCTCACTATTCGACCGGCCATTATGTTTGAGCCCGTGGAATTGGGATGGACAAAACATCTAGTCGTTAAGTTAGCGTTATGTGCGGTGGCTTTAACGCTATATGCATTAGTTTTTGAATGGCTAGGCTTTATTGTTGCAACCCTGTTGATGACCATTGCAGTGGGCAAACTTTTCCATGGCAAAACCATACCGGTTTTGGTGACAGGTTTGGTACTGAGCATGAGTACCTACTATATGTTTGACCGTTTCTTGGATGTGCCGTTACCACTTGGATTTTTTGGTTAAGGATGACCCGCTATGGATGTATTAAGTTTTTTAATGATGGGGTTTGAGGTTGCTTTACAACCACAGAATCTTTTAATTGCTTTGATTGGCGCATTTATTGGAACAATTGTTGGCTTATTACCGGGTTTAGGTCCAATTAATGGTGTGGCAATTTTATTGCCGTTTGCTTACGCTTTGGGTTTACCCGTAGATAGTGCCTTGATTTTATTGGCAGCAGTGTATTTAGGCTGTGAATATGGCGGACGTATTTCAGCGATTCTGTTAAACGTCCCCGGAGATGCTGGGGCCATTATGACCACGTTAGATGGTTATCCATTGGCACAGCAAGGTAAGGCAGGGATTGCATTGTCTTTGTCATCGGTCAGTTCCTTTGTTGGAAGTACTGTCGCCTTTATTGGGATTGTTTTGTTTGCTCCTATACTGGCGAAATGGGCAATTGCGTTTGGTCCCGCTGAATATTTTGCTCTGATGGTCTTTGCAATTGTGTGTTTAACTGGTCTGGTCAGTACGCAGCCTTTTAAAACCTTAATTATGGCACTCATGGGCCTAGCACTTTCAACTGTGGGAATGGATGCAATTACAGGTGTATATCGCTTTACCTTTAACAGTGTGGGGTTAAGTGACGGAATTGCTTTTACTACTTTGGTTATTGGCCTATTTAGTGTAAGTGAAATCCTATTAATGCTCGAACGTACGACAATTGGTAAAGTTGCATTGAAGCAAGGCAAACGTACCTTGTTTAATCTTAAAGAACTATTCAGTTCATTGGCTACCATTATCCGCAGTTCAGTGATTGGTTTCTTCTTGGGCATTCTTCCTGGAGCAGGTGCAACAGTCGCAAGCGCGATGGCCTATACCACTGAACGTAAAATGGCAAAGGATAATAGCAAGTTTGGTAAAGGTGACTTACGTGGGCTTGCTGCACCAGAAAGTGCGAATAACGCAGCGGCTTGTGGTTCATTTGTACCTATGTTGACACTAGGTGTGCCGGGCTCGGGAACGACAGCGGTCATGATGGGCGCCTTGCTTATGTACAACATCGCACCAGGTCCACAGTTATTTGTTCAGCAACCTGTATTGGTGTGGTCACTGATTGCATCGCTTATGGTGGGTAATATCATTCTATTGGTATTGAACTTGCCATTGGTAGGCTTCTTTGCCCGCATGCTGAGTATTCCTAATTACATTTTGATCCCGATCATTGCAAGTGTAAGTTTTGTTGGTGTGTATGCTATTCATAGCAATATCTTTGACTTGCTGTTATGTATGGGCTTGGGTGTGTTTGGATATATTCTCAGAAAATTTGATTTTCCCTTAGCTCCATTAATCTTAGGTTTTGTACTTGGCGAATTAATGGAATCGAATCTGCGCCGTGCACTTTCAATTTCTCAAGGGGAACTTAATGTCTTATGGAGCAGTAACATTAGTATAGGACTTTGGATCATGTCAGGATTATTATTGATCTTGCCAATCGTTCGTAAGTACTTGTTTATCAAAAAACAGCAAGCTTAATAGGACAACAATAATAGTCAGCATTCGTTGACTATTATTGCTCAGAATTATGGAAAAAATAAGCTCAAATCTCAAAGGATTAGCAATTGCTCTTGTCGGAGCTTTAATTGCCAAATATTTGCATATTCCCTTGCCTTGGTTGCTTGGACCTCTATTGACGGCCTTATTGTTCGGTAGCGTTGGTCATCCACTTGCTTGTGATCCCCATTGGCGACGCATAGGGCAGGTCATTATTGGTATGGCCTTAGGCTTATACTTTACACCAGCCTTGGTACAGGCAGTGGCGGCATATTGGGGCTTTATTCTAATTGGGTTGGCATGGTCACTTGTGTTGGGTACGTTGCTGGCTGGATTGCAATATCGAGTTAATGCCTTGGATTGGGCAACTGCATGGTTTTCTTCTGCGATTGGTAGCGCCAGTGAAATGGTGAATATTGCAGAACGATATCAAGCTCAAGTCGATAAAGTCGTTGCTGCCCATAGTTTGAGAATTGTGATTTTGGTTGTGCTGGTTCCAATTTTTATGGAGCTTTATTTTCATGTTGAATGGACTGGTTTAAAGATACCAGTGTCGGATCAATTTAGCTTTTTTCAGGTTGTATTGCTGTTTTGTCTGGCTCTGTTTGTGGGTCAGGTTTTTCAATTTTTTAATCTTTTGAATGCTTGGATTTTGGGACCACTTGCCATTATTGGGTTGTTGTCATTTTGCGGAATACTTCAGATGAAATTGCCTGAGTGGTTTACTGCCTTTGGTCAAGTCTGTATTGGCTGGTCATTAGGTAGCAAATTTCCATTTAGCTTTTTAAGGAAAAATAAAAAATTTATTGGAATCACACTGATATTCAATTTACTGGCTTTAGCGTTATCGATCAGCGTTGCTTTATTACTGGTAAATTTAAGTCATACAGAAAAACAAATCTTGATTTTAGGGCTTTCACCCGGAGGCATCGCAGAAATGTCACTGATGGCTAAAGCTCTCGGACTCGCAGTACCCATCGTCGTTTCCTTTCAACTCTCAAGATTAATTTTCGTCATTCTCACTACACGCTTTTTTTATCAATACAGTCTGCAATTGTTTTTTAAATCTAAAAAGTAACTAAGACATTTTTAAAGAGCTGAAAAGCTATTTAAGGGGGGATTATATCTACAATTTTTGTAAATGGATGAACAGCACGCTTTATTTAAATAAAACAAAGGAATGCAAAATGAAATTTAACTCAGCTAAGACAGTGTTAATCGTTAGCTTGACCACGATTACTACATTTACCCATGCCAATCAGAGCAGTGAACTTGAACAGTTACGTGCAGAAGTGAATGAACTCCGACAAATGCTTCAGGCTCAGCAAGCAATACCTACAAATAGCGTACAGGTTCCACACGTACCTACGGCAAGTGTTATCACGCCGCCTGAAAAAAATACTCAAGCTATATTCAAATGGCAAACAAAATCAGGTGCCGATGTTAATTTGTATGGTTTTGTTCGTGCTGATGCTGCATATCAGTTTGAAGGCGCGAAAGGTATGTTTAACCGCATTAATGGTGTATTACTAGAAGGTGATCCTGATAAAAAATCGACTGAAGATCGCTTGGATTCGACCGTAAATGCCTCTCGTATTGGTCTAGATTTTAATACTGCTGTAGGGGAAAAGACGTTAAAAGGGAAAATTGAAATAGACTTTCGTGGTGGGACAAATAAAGACAATGCCCGTCTGCGACATGTTTATTTAAATTATGATCGTTGGTTGATCGGTCAAACGACGTCTACTTTTCTTTCAACTGAAACAGCACCAGAAATGCTAGATTCAAATACCGCATTAGGTGGAGGTACCAATCGTAATCCAATGGTGCGTTATTCAGGGCCAATCAATACATCAACCTCTTATTTCTTAAGCTTAGAAAAAGGCAATGACGAGAACCGTCTGCCTTTATTGGCGAGTAAATTGAAATATGAATTTGCCACGGACAAAGGTGTAATGACTGCACGTGGTTTGATCCAAGAAGTCCGTCTACGCAATGAAAATGATGAAACTAAAACGGGATGGGGGGCTGCATTAGGTCTTCGCTATAAAATCACGCCATCCTTATTATTTAATAGCAACTATTCGCATGTTTCTGGAGACAATAAATTATTACTGGCAACTTCAGATAATGTCCGTCATATCCAAAACGGAGATGATGTCGAATTAATTGATTTTGACGCATTTCAATTGGGTCTTACTTATCAATTTAATGAAAAGCTAAGGGGCACAATAGGTCATGGTGCATTGATCTATGAAGATAAAGACCTAATAACAAAAGATGCCAATAAAAAGTTACAACAGAGTTGGGCGAATCTGATGTTTAAACCCAATAAACCACTAACTTTTGGGGTTGAATATGTTTATGGTGAGCGTAACACTGTCAGCCAGCAAGTAGGAAAAGATAAGCGTATAGAGATGATGGCGAAATATGAATTTTAGATCAGCGCTTATATGGTTAAGTCATGTAATGTCTTAATTTATTGACCAAAATAAGCTAAAGCGATGCTCTGTATTTATTATCGCTTTAGCAATCAAGTACCTCTACTGAAACTTAGTAAAAAGCAGAATTACACCTAAGACACATAAGATTGAACCAATCACCTTATTAATCTGTACTTGCTTGGCTAACATTTGCTGTCTCAGTAGCATGGATGAAAACAGCACCGCCACCAGTGAAAACCATACAAAATGGGAAAATGACATAAAAAAGCCATAAGCCAAAAGTATGGTTTTAGGCGTGGTTAAACTCACAATTTGCGTATAGGTGCTAATCACAAATAGCGTGGTTTTAGGGTTCAGGGCATTGGTAAAAAAGCCGTATTTTATGGCTTGCAAAGTACCTATAGAAGTTAAAGCCGCAGTGTCTAAAACAGGTTTTTGAGTAAAAGTTTTATAGCCAATGTAGATCAGGTAAAGCGCGCCAATATACTTAACAATATTCAAAATTTGCGGCGTATAAGTCATCACAAGGGCAACGGCGACTAGCGTATAGGTCACATGTACCAACACGCCAAGCGATATTCCAAGTGAAGTGAACACACCTATTTTTCTGCCGTACAGATAACTATTTTTGGTAACGATCGCGAAGTCAGCGCCGGGGCTAACCACCGCCAAAATCGTAATGAGAATAACCGCAATAAACTCTGCCATTATCTTGTACCTTCACTGAAAGCGAGGGGAATACTCTGTACTTTTTGGAATGTATTTGAGAGGAGAGCTGTTTTACTTAAAGCTGTTATTCTCTTCGTTAGAAAGATTAGGGCTTTACATTTGTGAAGATAGATATAGATATTCAATATGCTTTTCATCATCTAAAATGGGGTTTAATCAAGATGATTTTTATTTTGAACAGAAATCTAAAAATAAAAATCGATAAAAACGACTACACATTTATGAGTTTTTGGAATGATTGAAAGAATATCGCTGAATTCATTAAAATTTTTCTACTTTGTGGCGAAGTATGGCAGCGTCACTTTAGCTGCAAAGAAATTATTTGTGACGCAAAGTGCGGTTAGTAAACAGATTTATAATTTAGAAGAAGCTTTAAATATGACTTTGTTCGATCGAAAAAACAAAACACTTGTGATGACCGAGCAGGGTGAAATTTTATTAAGTTGTTGCCATCAGGTGTTTGGTCAACTCGATGAATGTTTAATACAGCTAAGCCAGCCTAAAACTCACAATAAACAACTGGTTTTGTCGTGTGAACCGACTCTTTCCATGAAATGGCTCATCCCTCGGTTATCAAAATTTAAAAAGCTCGGTCATGATTTTGAGGTTGTGCTACTCACAGCAGGCGGCGTGGTCGATTTTGAAAAAGATAATATTGATATCGCGATTCGCAGAAATGACTTTGATTGGGAAGAACATATTTATAGCGAAAAGATTGCCGATGAATATATCGCTCTAGTTCAAGCAACTAAGCCATCGGAAACAAACGACGTACTCATTTCGACCTCTAGACCCAATTTTTTCAAAAGCATGAGTCGCATTGTTGAATTAAAGCAGAGTTTAAAAGGCTACACCAAAGTTGAACTCGAACATTTTTATCTATGTTTAGAAGGCTGTTTGGCGGGACTTGGCGCAACAGTCATCTCAATTTATATGATTGAAAAAGAGTTTGAGTGGAACTTACTGAAAAAAATTTCACCTGTTGTACAAGATAATTCAGCCTATTTTTTACTTTCTCATAGCGCTTTTGAGGAAGATTCACGCAAAACTATATTTTTAGAATGGCTCAAAGCAGAGATGAATGAGAGTCAGCACACATTACTTTAGATTGATTCTTTTTAACTTAAATTTTTGCTATTAAGTATCTGAAAATAATAGTTAATATTTAAAATAATTAAGGTGCCATGTGAGCGCTGCATATTGAATTTCTGCTGTCTAAAATTCCCGAAGATGAAAAAAATTTAACTTCCTACTTATTTATTAAACCATAAACATGAATTTCACTCAGTTTGTAATGAGACTAAATCATTTTTATTCATGTTGTGATTGCGGTATAAATCTATTCATGCTCTGAAGCGCTCCAGTAATTCACTTTGATAAGACCATAAGGCACAAATCTGACAAGTCTGGAAAGTTTAAAAAGAGCAAAAAGTTTTTATTTAGGTTTTATCTCAGAAATTAGGGTACTGATCACAATGAGTAAAGAATTTACATTTACGATTAAGAGTATTTGTTTCGATGAGAACTATCGTCCAGCAGACAATACACGTATTACAACCAACTTTGCTAACTTAGCGAGAGGGATGAGCCGCGAAGAGAATTTGCGCAATACATTGCAGATGATCGACAATCGTTTCAATGCCTTAGCTCATTGGGACAACCCTAAAGGCGACCGCTATGGCGTTGAACTTGAAATCATTTCAGTTGAAATGAACATTGATGCCGAAAACCGTACCAGCGGGCTTCCTTTAATCGAAATATTGAAAACCAATATTGTTGATAAGAAAACCAATGAACGCATCGAAGGTATTGTGGGCAACAACTTCTCGTCTTATGTACGTGACTATGACTTTAGTGTGCTGTTGTTAGATCACAACAAAAACAGGTCGACTTTTAGCACGCCAGAAAAGTTTGGTGAATTGCACGGTAACTTGTTTAAGAGTTTTATCAACTCTGAAACTTACAAAGCCAACTTTAAAAAGGCGCCTGTGATTTGCTTAAGCGTTTCGACGACTAAAGAGTACCACCGTACTGAAAACGAACATCCAGTTTTAGGTGTTGAATACAAGCAAGAAGACTATTCATTAACTGATGAATATTTCCAAAAAATGGGCTTAAAAGTTCGCTACTTCATGCCGCCAAATAGCGTTGCGCCGTTAGCGTTCTATTTTACAGGCGATTTGTTGAGTGATTACACCAACCTTGAGTTGATTAGTACCATTAGTACGATGGAAACATTCCAAAAGATTTACCGTCCTGAAATTTACAACGCAAATTCAGTAGCTGGAAAATCTTATCAACCAAGCTTGAAACACGAAGATTATTCACTTACTCGAATTGTGTATGACCGTGAAGAACGTAGCCGTTTGGCTATTGAGCAGGGGAAGTTTGTTGAAGAGCAATTTATCAAACCATACCAAGCGATTCTTGAGCAGTGGTCTGCTAATTACGCTCCTAATTAATCAACATACGGGTCATTGATCATGAAAAAATTATTACCAACTTCAACTGCTGGCAGCTTACCAAAACCGTCTTGGCTTGCAGAACCTGAAAAGCTTTGGTCGCCTTGGAAACTTGAAAACGAAGGCTTAGCCGAAGGTAAAAAAGACGCGTTACGTTTGGCGTTACACGAACAACAACTTGCTGGCATCGACATTGTGAGCGATGGTGAACAAACCCGCCAACACTTTGTGACCACGTTTATTGAACACTTAAATGGCGTAGATTTTGAGAAGCGCGAAACAGTTCGTATTCGTGACCGTTACGATGCAAGCGTGCCATCTGTTGTAGGGGCGGTGTCTCGTCAAAAGCCTGTGTTTGTTGAAGATGCGAAGTTTTTACGTCAGCAAACCAATCAGCCAATTAAGTGGGCATTACCTGGCCCAATGACCATGATTGATACGCTTTACGATGGACACTACAAGAGCCGTGAAAAGTTAGCTTGGGAATTTGCCAAAATCTTGAACCAAGAAGCGCGTGAGTTAGAAGCTGCTGGTGTAGACATTATTCAGTTTGACGAACCTGCATTTAACGTATTCTTTGATGAAGTAAATGACTGGGGCATCGCGACTTTAGAGCGTGCAATTGAAGGTCTTAAGTGTGAAACTGCGGTCCACATTTGCTATGGTTACGGCATTAAAGCCAACACTGACTGGAAAAAGACTCTTGGTTCTGAATGGCGTCAATACGAAGAAGCTTTCCCGAAACTTCAAACTTCTAACATTGATATCATCTCGTTAGAATGTCACAACTCACGTGTGCCAATCGACTTACTCGAACTTATTCGTGGTAAAAAAGTCATGGTCGGTGCGATTGATGTTGCAACAAACCAGATTGAGACACCGGAAGAAGTTGCCAACACACTACGTAAAGCGCTTCAGTTTGTAGATTCAGACAAGCTTTACCCGTGCACAAACTGCGGTATGGCGCCTCTTTCTCGTGAAGTGGCACGCGGCAAACTAAATGCCTTAAGTGCAGGTGCAGAAATCGTTCGCCGAGAACTCACTGGTTATGATCTTACTGCTTAATATTTACCAATAAGTGGTATAAAGGGTTACTTTTTTGATGGTGGTTGATAATCAAACAAGTAACCCTCATTTTACTTACTACATGTCGCTCTAATCAGATCGCATGTCGATAGTACCTTCCTGATGGAGTTGGGCGGTATAGCAAACACACAGGATAAGGTACGGTTCAATTTAGGAATAATGTCATGGTTCAAGCAACAGACTTTAGAAATGCAATGTCTTTACTCACAAGTGCAGTTAGTGTTGTGACTACGGCAGGCATGTCTGGCCGTTTTGGATTTACTGCCTCTGCTGTTTGTAGTGTGACTGACACACCTCCGACATTATTGGTCTGTATGAACCAATCTGCGAGTTCACATGCACATTTCCTAGATAACAAAATCTTAACTGTGAACGTGTTAGGCGCGCACCACGAACATATTTCAAAAGCATTTTCATCTAAACTCACACCAGAAGAGCGCTTTAAACATGGCGCATGGATTGAGTTAGAAACGGGTTCACCTGTGTTAGACGATGCTTTGGTAAGTTTCGATTGTGAGATTGAGCAAATTCAACAAGTCGGCACACACACGATTTTTATATGTCCGATTGTGGCGATTAAACAAAGCCAACATGACCAAAGCTTGGTTTATTTTAACCGTGCTTATCACCAAGTGGGGCAGACCGAGATTGTCTAATCTCACTTGTTTAGTTGTTTCTGAGATAGCGAAATGAGGGGCTAGGAGCAATCCTATTTACAAGTTGTTTCACCGGGTTCAGGCTCTCGGATTTCTAGCTTATTGTTATGTTCTACTACACAAATACGTGTATCGAAAGTTTTGTATATATCCAAAGTAATATCATAAGCTACATTCTTTTCAAACTCTTTTAGAGGAATTTTTACACAATCTTTTTCTTCTATTGGCAAAGGAGCATTGGAATATTCTTTCTCATAAGTGCTTTTGAAGCCGTTTGTATAGTCAACTTTCCCTATAAAAATCAAAAATTTATTATCAAAAGAATAATTCGTTTTTTTAGGGTCATTGGTAAAGGCACATACATAATCCTGATGTAGCGTAACTTCTAATGGAAGAGGGCCTTGGCTACAACCATTTAACAAACACCCAGTTGTTAATATTAAAATGGACTTTGAAGATAGTCTTATCATTTATGATCTCGTAAAGTTCTATAAAAATGATCAAAATCATAAAGTAAAAAATTATAAGTATTAGCTTACTGCATTTGACTCTTTTTAAAAAATATATAAATACAATTAAATATAATATATAAAATAATAATTTAGTTAATCTAATGAAAAACAATAAGAAATTTAAATACTTGGCATAAAAGCTACATTGACACCTCTAAACTCTCAGATTATGCTTTGCGTGCTGGCCACATTGCCAGCCGGCTTTGACAGGCTGATCTTTGAGAACATTGAAAAAACTCGTTTTTTTGATGTAGACCCACTCGTCTCCCTTTTTGTAGCGGTAGGACGGAAGGGGGACGCCTTTGTGCGTGCTGGGTTCTCGAAGCCAGTCTGTCAACCCTCTTTCGTTCTGCCACCATAATTCCAAATGAATGCTTTGGCAGAACTCCCAAAATCAGGAGTTGGCTATGCACATCTATCATTTTTTGGCCCTCAGTGCCAAAAGCTATAACGACACAGCTTAAAAATTTACAGCAGCTTGAACGCCATAAGGTTTTCAGGCTTTAAGTCATTTTTACTTAAAACTTAGCAAAACAAAACTTGAGATGTGCCAAGCACCGTCTTACGGCTTTGCTGTGCCTTTTTTTCTCCCAAAAAGGACACAGGCTTTTTATCTCATTTAGAAACAACAAGAATTTATAACGGTAAAACGATGCCAACTTTAGAAAGATCTTCCAAAAAATTACAGGTTATTCAAACCGCCATCCAACTCTTTACCACGCATGGATTTCATAGTGCAGGCGTAGACCTGATTATCAAAGAAGCCAAAATACCGAAAGCGACGTTTTATAACTACTTTCACTCGAAAGAACGGCTGGTTGAAATGTGTCTAATCTTTCAAAAAAGTCGACTCAAAGAAGAAGTGCTGGCAATTGTCTATTCACACCGCTACCCAACCGCAGCCGATAAACTCAAAGAAATTGTCCGCTTACATGTCGATGTGAATAGTCTTTACCATCTTTTGTTTAAAGCCATTTTTGAATTAAAACTGCTTTATCCAAGGGCTTACCGCATGGCGATTGAATATAGAAAATGGCTACTTAAAGAAATTTTTGATCTAGTCTTTAGTCTGGAAACCAACAAACTCAAACCCGATGCCAACATGGTTTTAAACTTAATTGATGGCTTGATGCTACAGGTTTTAAGCTCTAATCGTTTGGATGAACGGGATGTGGTATTGGAGAGGTTTTGGGGGAGGGAAAGATATTAATCTTACTCAAGCCTAAAATCAAAAAACAAACTTTAAGATCGAAAATATAGGCTATAAAGGAGTTGAACTTTTATATGTATTGAATCAAAAAAAATATTATTCAAGCTTTTATGATATAACTTGTTTTAAATTCTATTGATGTAAAGCATTTTTGAAAGAATTTAAATGTTAAATTTATTGTGTAATTTACATAAAATTACATATAATTTGGAGAACTATAACTTAATTAAAGATTAACAATGGAAGATCAGAAAGTCCTAAAATTTCAAAATAAAATTCGGGGGCATATTGCTACTAGAAAAGATTCATCAAAAGCATATAAAGGAAAAAGTGTAGATCTTTTAAATGAAAGTTTAAGAAGAAATATTTCCGAAACTTTATTTAATGCAAGATTAGTGCTGCCTGCAAGTAAGAGAAACTACTTTATCAATTGGACCTATACTCAAGTAAAATCACAAATCAAAGATTACAATAATTTTACGAACGTTACTTACTGTGATATGGCTGGTCTCTATAAAAAATGGAGAAGCTGTCTTTACATGAAGAGATTGAGTGGGTAACCTCTTTAATAAAAAACAATAAAGATATAATTAATGCTTTTGTAAAATTGAATTCTGATTTGGAAAATTATATTTTTAATAATAATTATTCTCATATAGTGGAAGGTTTAGAGGAATTTGATCTGAAATATGGGGCTTCATTCACTACAATACAATTTAGGATAGCAGTTGAGCAATATTTTAATGGACTTCAAGCACAAAAAAAATATTCTAACTATATTCGAACTAAGCATAAACAGGGGCTTCTCTCATTTATAATGTATTTCACAAGTGTTAGGAATGAAGATAAAACTATATTTTCAAAATATGTAGATGATATAAAAGAAAGATTAAACAATCATGTCTATTATAAAAAAAGCCCATGGACACAAAACTATTTATTATATCGCTTAGCAAATATTTGGCCAGAAGATATTTTGGATATTGCAGATATTTTTATGGTAGAGCAAACAAATTCTATTGTAGATGTTTATGAGACTTTAATTAATTTTTTTCAAAAATGTATTTATGAAAATAAAACTACCTTTTTTAACTTGATTGATAATTGCTTGTTTTATTTTGATGGTATTGAAGATTGTCGATTAGAAAAAATTCTTTCTAATTTAAAAAGTAAAAAGAATAAAACTAATAGTTTTTTTGAAATTAAATTTAGAGAAACAGTGCTGGCAGATAAAATATTTAATGAAAGAAAGTTGGATTATTTAGAACAAAAAAATAAATTACTTTCTAGTAAATATTATAATGATGTTTGGTCTCTCATCTATTTAAGTTTTATTGGGAATGAGAATGAAGAAGATTTTATAGATATTTTAATTAAAAATCTCTATATCTTTTTAAGCTCTAACAGAAATAGAGGTAAAACCCATAATGATTTGATAAAAATAGCTACTAACTTCAATTTAATTAAATCAATAAAAGATCTAAAAAATTTTTTGGATCAAGTGTATGGTGAACGGCCTAGTAATAAATATGAAATTCGAAAAATCTCTCTTAATAGCCCTTTTTTAGGTGTAGAAGAAGGGTGTAGTACTAATGCAGAATCATTATCTTATAGAGTTTGGAATAATAAAACTTCTCTGGATGATAAAAAGACTGCTGTTGATATTTCAAATTTAATAGAGTCTATAAATCAATCTAAAAAGTTGAATTATTTAGAATCTATCCAAATTTTAAATTCAATAAAAAGTGATTCTTCTATAATTAACAATTTTAAAGAGCAAGTTCTAATAAATAATTATTTTTTAAATAATAATATTGATGATATTTTAAAGCTAATTTTGGAGAAAAGTATAATAACTGAATACAAGGAGAGAAGCTCTTATCTAAAGATACTTTTAAATGAATTTACTGAACAGCATTATATTGAAATTGAAAATCCTTTGAAAAAAGTTAATTTACTGCATTTTGCTTCAATTTTATTAAACAATGATGATTTATCTACTTATACAAGAAGATGTATAAAGCAAGTATGTAATATTTATAATGTAAACTTACCTTCTGAAATAACAAATATTTCTGAGAAAGATGAAGAGTTAATTAACTTTTTAAGTAATGTTTGTATTCCTAGTAACCTAGAGTTATCAAGAATAAGAATTCTCTGTAGTACGGAACGGGTTAACCAAGAACGAATAACGATTTTAGAAAATTTAACATTAGTTGATAAGAAATATAGTGAAATTTATCAACAAGAAATTATGAAGATTAGATATCGGATGTTGCTGGATGAAGGGCAGCGTTTAGTTGCAGCATCAAGAATACATGTAGATACTGAAAGTTTTAAAAAATGGGCAATAGATGAAATTAGTGAAGATTTTGAAAGATATCTGGATCTTTTGAAAATTGAAGGGCATGTTGAAAATACAGATTATTCTGAAATTCTTCAAAATATGATTGATAGTGGCCGTTCAGAAACCTCATTTAAACCAATAAGTGATGCAGATGCTTTACTAATGACAATAGTTAGAAAGTTGCAAAACGCTTTCTTATTCAACTCAACTTTTGGTCTAGACTTTTTTCTAAGTAAGAGAATTAGGCTGATCCTAGACAGTATCGTG
>NZ_JAVIMC010000097.1:0-55382 GCF_031196995.1 Acinetobacter sp. 12966 | reverse complement strand
CACAAAATAATTTACAGGCTCTCACTTAACATTAAGTCTGGTCTCTTATCTGCTCTATCACCTGAATAATGTTTTTCTAGATATTTGTTAATTTGTTTTTTAAGCGTAATGTTGCTACTAAAAATTGAATATTGAGCACCTAAAATCCATAAGTTGTTTTCTAAACTTTTATGAACTTCACTTTCTAGAGTTTCATTTTCATCACAAAGCTCTTCAAAATAATCTAAGAACTTTAATCGAGTCTTTGTTTGTTCAGCAATAATTGCCAATTCAGCTAATCCAAAATCGGAGAGGGCTTCAGCTAACTTAGAAATATCATTTTTATCAGCTTCATTGATATAGTCTAAAATTGCTCTGTAGTCTGATTTTTCTAAAGAATCTAATAAAACGTTAACGATAGGTTCAAGCTTGGAATCTGGTTCACCATAATATTTTTCAAGAATAGATTTGATCGCTTTATCAGCAAATTGGCGTTTGAATTCTGGTAATAGAGCTAACCTATCTTGAGTTTTTTTGCGTAAGCGAGCATTTGCTAAATCAATATCATGCCGATATTCTTCTCTTATCTTTGCGATTAAAATAGGTTGAATTGTTTCTTCTAGCTTTTCTAAAAGTAAACTATTTTCAATGAATGATCCCCAGTCAGCAGTTACATGCTCACTTAACCAGTCTGCTTCAATTTCACCATAAATCTTATCTAATAATTTGGAAGGGAAGCTTTCATGCTTATCTAAACCGAAAAATGAGGGTTTACCAATTATTTTACCTTGGACACGAATTGATATACCTGCTTGTTTCAATTTTGACTTTTCTGAAGAAACGGTTAGCTGAAGTCTGACTAACCCTAAATTGTTAATACTTAATTGTTCATCATGATATTTTCCCCTTAAATCATCAATGTCTAACGTTTTAGAATTAATAACAATTTTAAAATCCTCACTTCTCCCATACTCTCTAATTAAAAGAGATTTGAACTTTTCAGGATTTGGGATATGTAAATTTTGTTTTAAATTATTTAATGTGATTTTAGTTCCTTTTTTCTTAGGTTCACAATCTTCAACCTTGATAGATAAATCTAATTTTCCTAATTCAAGAGAAGCTGATAATGCTGTCGATGAAATCTCAAAACTAGAGCATTTACCTTTAGCCCAAGTCTCTAATTTCATGTGATCTGCTATCATCAGCCCAGCAAATTTACCAATCCCTTTTTTACCTTTAACTTTTCTTTTAAAAAGATTAGTTAATTCACCTCTGCGTTTACGTCGGTCACTTGCAATAAAAAGGTATTCATGCGTTAGTTCGTGTTCAGTCATTCCAGAACCAAAGTCATGGATGACTAAAGGAGTATTTGTCATTGCCTGATCAGGCAACTCTACGAAAACCGTATCAGCATCAGCATCCCAAGCATTATCGATCAATTCTTTTAACGCTTGTTCAGATGAAGAATATGATTGTGAAAGTAAGGTAACTAGTCGAGCATCAATTTGAAATTTACTTTTTGACATGAATTTATAAAATATGATTATTTAAAATTATTCTATCATTTATTATTGTATTTGTTTACAAAGTAACCAATAAAAATCCCCTCATTTGAGGGGATTTTTTGAATCAAATTACAGCATTAAAGCGCAGCAATCTGTTCCATATTCGCTTTAACTTTCTCTAACTGAGCAGCAAATTCAGCAAGCTTCGCTTTTTCACCCTCAACAACCGGTATTGGTGCTTTAGATACAAAGCCTTCATTTGCAAGTTTGCCCGCGATTTGGTCGTGTTGCTTTTGGATTTTATCCAAGTCTTTTTGCAAACGAGCAAGTTCTGCTTTAGGGTCAATTAAGCCTTTCATTGGTACAAATACCGATGCATGACTAACAACGCTAGAGCAAGATAAAGGTGGTTCTTGGTCTTTATTCAGGAACTCAATGCTTTCAACTTTAGCCAAGGCTTTGAACAATGCTTCAATACGAATAATTTGTTCACGTTCAGCGTCAGATGTATTTTGAAGTAATACTGGCAACAAGCGCGCATTACCTAAGCCTAACTCACCACGAATGTTACGTACTGCACCAATCAAACCTTGAAGCCATTGCATATCTGCTTCAGCTTGTTCATTGATTTTTGCTTGCTCAGGAACAGGGTATTGAGCAGTCATAATCGTTGGGCCGCCTTGACCAAGCATTGGTGCAAGCGTTTGCCAGATTTCTTCTGTTAAATACGGCATAAGCGGATGAGCCAAACGTAATGAAGCTTCCATCACTGCAAGCAATACACGACGTACTTCAGCTTTACGTTCTTCTGAAACTTCTGCATCGTTTAGAACTGGTTTAGTTAACTCAACATACCAGTCACAATATTCATTCCAGATAAAGTCGTAAATCGCTTGAGCAGCAAGGTCTAAACGGTAAGTTGCAAATGCTTGGTGTACAGCAGCTTCAGCTTTTTGTAGACGGCTGATGATCCATTGTTCTGGAAGTTCCCAAAGATCAGGACGAGCTTGTTGACCAACAGTTTGACCTTCAACATTCATCAGAACGAAACGAGTTGCGTTCCAGATTTTGTTACAGAAATTACGGTAGCCTTCAACACGTTTTAAGTCGAACTTGATGTCACGACCAGTATTTGCAAGCGCACAGAATGTGAAACGAACTGCGTCAGTACCGTAAGCATTAATGCCTTCTGGGAACTCTTTGCGCGTTGATTTTTCAATCTTCGCTGCATCTTTCGGATTCATTAGGCCAGTCGTACGTTTTGCAACTAAGCTTTCTAAATCAATACCGTCAATCAAGTCTAATGGGTCAAGTACGTTACCTTTAGACTTCGACATTTTTTGACCTTCACCATCACGCACCAAGCCGTGAACGTAAACAGTCTTAAATGGAACTTGAGATGAACCATCTTCATTTTTCATGAAGTGTAGGGTCATCATGATCATGCGGGCAACCCAGAAGAAAATGATGTCAAAACCAGTCACCAACACATCTGTTGGGTGGAAAGTTTTTAAGAAATCATTCGCTGCATCTTTTTGTGCGTCGCCAGTCCAACCTAAAGTTGAGAATGTCCAAAGTGCAGATGAGAACCATGTATCAAGTACGTCTTCGTCTTGTTTAAGTTCAACGTCAGCAGCGATGTTGTTTTTCGCACGTACTTCTTCTTCGTTACGACCTACATAGATATTGCCATTTGCATCGTACCAAGCTGGAATACGATGACCCCACCAAAGCTGACGTGAAATACACCAGTCTTGAATGTCACGCATCCACGCCATGTACATGTTGCTGTACTGCTCTGGCACAAATTTAATGCGACCATCTTGAACTGCTTCAATTGCAGGTTCAGCAAGAGGAGCAATTTTTACGTACCATTGGTCAGTTAGTAACGGCTCAATGATCACGCCTGAACGGTCGCCACGTGGAGCTTTTAAGTCATACGGTTGGATTTGATCTAACCAGCCTTCAGCTTCAGCTTGAGCAACTAATTTTTTACGTGCTTCAAAACGTTCTAAACCAGCGTATTCGGCAGGTGCAGTAATCGTTTTAGAAATTTGTTCGCCAGCTTTTGCAATATATTCAAACTCACCTAAAACTTCGGCGTTTTTGTTGAAGATATTAATGATAGGCAAGCTATTGCGTTTACCTAGGTCATAGTCATTGAAGTCATGAGCAGGCGTGATTTTTACACAGCCAGTACCGAAGTCTTTTTCAACGTAGTCGTCGGCAACGATTGGAATTAAACGACCCGTAATTGGCAATACGATGTTCTTACCAACAAGATGCGCATAACGCTCATCTTCAGGGTGAACGGCAACCGCGGTATCGCCCAGTAAAGTTTCAGGACGAGTTGTTGCAACAACTAAATAGTCTTTGCCGTCTTGAGTTTTAACTGATTTGTCTTCAAAGAAATATTTAAAGTGCCAAAGTGAGCCTTTTTCTTCTTTGCTTTCTACTTCAAGGTCAGAAAGTGCTGTTTGCAGTTTAGGGTCCCAGTTTACTAGGCGCTTACCGCGGTAAATTAAACCGTCTTCGTGCAAACGAACGAATACTTCTTTAACTGCGTTTGATAAACCTTCGTCCATCGTGAAGCGTTCACGTGACCAGTCTACCGAAGAACCTAAGCGACGAATTTGTTTAGTGATTGTGCCGCCAGATTGTTCTTTCCATTCCCAAACTTTTTCGATGAACTTTTCACGGCCTAAGTCGTGACGAGTTACACCTTGTAAGCCAAGTTGACGCTCAACAACCATTTGAGTTGCAATACCAGCATGGTCTGTACCCGGTTGCCACAAAGTGTTTTTACCCATCATACGGTTATAACGGGTGAGGGCATCCATAATGGCATTGTTAAAGCCATGGCCCATGTGCAAACTACCAGTGACGTTTGGTGGTGGAATCATGATACAGAATGATTCACCGTGACCAGAAGGTTTGAAGTAACCTTGTTCTTCCCACGTTTTGTACCACTTCTTTTCGATCTCGGTTGGATCGTATGTGGTTGCAATATTTTGAGCGGTTTGAGCGTCAGTCATAGTAGCTTAGATCGAATATGCATAAAAAATTGCATCTATTGTAGCAAAAAAATGCCTCGAAATTAATGTGCTGAAAACAGATAAACGGTTTTGTATTTTTTTCAAAAAACGGTAGATTTATGAAAGATGGATCACAATTTAATCGTGTGGCGACACGGCACAAAAATTACAAAAGAATTGAAAAAGGATGCTGCTGATGAGTTATGAAGTTTTTTTGAAAATTTCCGATTCGACTTATACCCAATTCGAGGCTATTCGGCAAAAACTACATGATGGAGTAAGTCAAAGTCAGGCAAAAGTTTTGGGGGGTGTTTTGTCTGACCTTTCCTGTGAAATTATTGAGCAGGTTTTTTCTGTGCTTTTACAGTCAGGAAATGCAAGCATGTCTCCAAAACAACAAGCTGAGTCTGAAAAAGTCATTCAGCAAGTTTTAGAGACTTTTCGAAAATACATGCCTTGGTCAGTTTCATTCTTTGGAAATGAACGTCTTTTACCCTTGGTTGACTACATGACATCACTCATGAAAGAGCAAGGGCAGCAAGTTTATATTACCTATCCAGTTACACTTCAACTGGTGCAACAAGCTGAAACCCTTACCCAGCAAATTCGTGACGGTAATATGCAAAGTATTACGGCTGCATTTGAAACGCTCATACAAATTGTGGATTTAGGCGTAACAAGCCTAGTACGTGAGCCTAAAAAGCGTTTAAAATTTAATTTGGTTGTCGATAAAACTCTTAACGGAGTCATCAACATGACGACGCATTTGGGCTATAAACGTTTGGAAAAGTTAGGGACACAGGTCGATCAGACCACAGCAACTCATTATATCAATCACTTTTTGGCCTTCATGCATCAAGCAGCATAATTTAAAAAGATAATAGGAACATCACATGGCCAAACTTGATACTTTGCAAAATAAAGTGGTATGGATTACGGGCGCATCTTCTGGTTTAGGTAAGGCCTTAGCAGGAGAGTTGGCTTTACAAGGCGCAAAGTTGATTTTAACCTCACGTCGTTTTGAAGAATTAGAAGAAGTTCGGGTTGGTTTATTAAATCCCGATCATCATTTGTCTGTCGTTGCAGATATTACTGATGAAAAGCAGGTTCAAGAGGCTTACAAGCAGATTTTAAAGGCGAAAGGCCGTATTGACTGGCTCATCAATAATGCAGGTTTAAGTCAACGTGCTTTAATTAAAGACACGACAATGGCAACTGAACGCGCCATTATGGAAGTCGATTATTTCTCACAAGTCGCGTTAACTAAAACCGTATTACCGACCATGCTAAAACAAAAGTCTGGCCGAGTTGTATTTGTGTCGAGTGTGGCGGGTTTATTGGGAACACAGTACCGTGCAAGCTACTCGGCTGCTAAAGCGGCAATTCACATGTGGGCAAATAGTTTACGTGCTGAGGTCTCAGATCAAGGTGTCGAAGTTTCAGTTATTTTCCCTGGTTTTGTAAAAACTAATGTTTCTTTTAATGCACTCAATGGTGCAGGGGAACCTCAAGGCCATCAAGACGAAGCAATTGAAAATGGTTTAGAGGCAGATGTTTTTGCAGAGCAAGCTGTAAAAGCGTTAGTACAGGGTCAAGAATATATTGTTGTGGGTGGGGCCAAAGAAAAATTAGGTGTGATGGTTTCTCGGATGTCACCAAAACTTCTTTATAAAATGATTCGGAAAACAAAAGTAAAATAAAAAAGTGATTTTGCCGTGCTAAATTGGTGAAAAACCCGCATAGAAGGTTCACCATGGATCAGGATTATCACCGTATCTTAGAAGTCGTCACGCGTTTTCAATTGGTCTTTGACCAGAAAAATTGGGACGCTTTTGATGAGTTGTTGGCAGATCAACTTGAGGTGGACTATTTCCAATTTAGAGGAGAGCCTTTGTGTGTCGTGTCTTGTCATGAATATAAAGGCTCTCGGCAGCAAGCTTTATCCCATTTACGACTACAGCACAATTTGAGCAATCCTCTTGTTCGGATTGAACAAGATCAAGCATGGCTAGAATGTAATTATCAAATTTATCGTTTTTCAGAAAATGATTATTTTCATTCTTTTGGTCGTTATTATTTTACTTTGGCGAAACAACAAGACCGTTGGAAAATTACCCGAATTTGCCAACATTTAACTAAAAATATTGGCAATCCACGTATTCATTTTTCTGAGGTTGGGCAGTATTAATCTTTAACTGCTGTTCCATAAGCAAAAACTTCGACCATTCCGCCTTGCATTCCGAGTTCGGTTGTACTCAGCCGAACTCCCATAATATGAGTAGCACCGACACTTTGAGCTTGTTGTTTTAAACGAACAATGGCTTCACGGCGAGCGCGTTCAACAATACTTTCATAACTGGTCAGTCTTCCGCCCAAAACGTTTTTTATAGTTGCCAATATATATTTAAAGTAATCATGAGAAATCACAACATTACTGCTAATAAAGTGGCCTAGTTGATCACTCGTTGCAAAACGATTGGTATCAATTCTGATATGGGCAAATTGTTGCTCTTTTTCTAGAAGTTCATTCAAATGTTTTCGTTCAATATGGCGGCCAAAAGCCCAACCAATGCTGAAAAGAATGAGAAAAATAACAAGCTGAAAAATAAGATTATCCATTTTCTACCTATGCATTAAATGGATCGGGTAGATGGGGTGCTTGAGGCTGCACAACCACAGCTGTGCCATATACGAATAATTCAGAAGCACCTTGGGCAATATTTGAAGTTGAAAAACGAATACCCACAATTGCATTCGCACCAAGTTGCTGAGCTTTGGCAATCATACGCTGCATGGCTTCTTGGCGAGATTCCTCTAATAATTCGGTATAACCCGTAAGTTCACCACCCACGATATTTTTTAAACTTGCCATCAAGTCACGGCCAACATGTTTACTACGAACGGTACTTCCGTAAACAACATCCAGCTGCTTTAAAATTTGGTGGCCTGGAACACTTTCTAAATTACTCAATAACATTGTTTTTTATCAATCTAAATTCTTAAGGTTTCAAGATAAAAAATATTCAGATGAGTTGCAATAAAAAAGCCCACCGAAGTGAGCTTTTGTGAATAAGTTATTTAAAACTTATTGCTTTTTAAGTTCAGCACTAGATGGTTGATTAACCACTGTATCTGAAGTATTTGCTTTTAAACCACCACCTAGAGTTTTGTATAACTCGATTTGGTTGTTTAAATTTGCTTGTTGAAGCAATAACAAACCTTGTTCTGCTGAATAAGATGAACGCTGTGCATCAAGAACCGTCAAGTAACTATCAATACCAGCACGGAAGCGGGCATTTGAAAGTGTGTAGTTGCGGTTAGTTGCTTCTACTAGACGTTGTTGAGCTGTTAAACGCTCACCAATGTTGGCACGAGTTGCAAGCGCGTCATTAACTTCGCGGAACGCAGACTGAACTGATTTTTCATAATCAGACAATGCAATTTTCTGATCAGTTTCAGAAATTTTTACATTGGCACGACGAGTGCCCCAGTCAAAGATTGGTAAGTCTAAGCTTGGTCCAATTGACCATACAAAACCACCTGACTTAAATAGATCACTTAAGTCAGTTGATGCATAACCTGCAGAACCCGTTAAGCTAATGGTTGGGAATAAACGTGCTTTTGCAGCACCGATATTCGCACCAGCAGCGCTTAAGTTATATTCAGCAGCTTTTACATCTGGACGGTTGTTAAGCAAGTCGCTTGGTAAACCCGCTGTAAATACATTTTGTTGCGTAATGCGTTTTACAGGTTGGGTTGGCAACAAGTTTTGTGGAACTGGTTGACCTACTAACAAGTTCAACAAGTTTTGTGCTTGAGCAATCTGTGTTTTGTAGTTCGCTACATCATTACGCGCAGTTTCTACAGAAATCTGTGCCTGACGTAGTGGAACTTCACTGTCGATGCCCACATCAAAACGTTTTTTGTTGAGATTGTAAGAGTCTTGCTGTGCTTTAAGTGTTTGCTCTGCAAGTCTTAAGTTGGCAGTTGCGAAAGAATAGTTCAACCAAGCTTGAGCCACTTGACTGATTAGACTGATTTGAGTCGAATCACGTGCGCTTTGCGTTGAAAGATAACTATCTAACGCAGCATCTTTTAAGCTACGTACGCGGCCCCAAAAATCAAGCTCATAGGCAGTTACACCCAGACCTACTTGATAAGTAGAGTAGGGGTTATTCGGATCACGGCTTTGAGAAACCTGACGAATTGCACTGCCACTTGCTCCGATTGTTGGAAGCTGATTGTTCTGTGTAATTCGATATTGCTGTTGAGCACGTTCGATATTGAGCGTTGCTGTACGTAAGTCGCGGTTGTTGGCAAGTGCCAAATCAATCACTCCGAGCAAACGAGGGTCAGCAAAGAACTGTTTGTAACCCTGTTCAGCAATAGACGTACCAGAAGCGCTATATGCATAGCTTTGTGGAATATCGGTTTTCACGACTGGTTCTGGGCCGCGCATGCTTTGACAAGCTGACAAAGCAAGCGCAAGTGCAGATACCGCAATGCTACGACCTGAAATAGACCATACGTTTTGCATCACGATTTATGCTCCTGAGTGTTTATGGTTTTTGGTTTGTACTTAAAGATACTACGAATCCACACATAGAATACAGGGATAAAGAAGATACCTAAGAACGTTGCACTGAGTACGCCACCGAGTACACCGTAACCAACAGAGTGCTGACTTCCAGCACCTGCACCTGTTGAAAGGGCAAGCGGAAGTACACCGAAACCGAAGGCAAGGGTAGTCATGATAATTGGGCGTAAACGCATTTTTGCAGCATGTAAAGTTGCATCAATGAGGTCTTCACCTTTTTCCTGCAACTCTTTTGCGAACTCAACAATCAAGATCGCATTTTTTGCAGAAAGACCGATGACCGCGATCATCGCTACCTGGAAGTAAATGTTATTTGAGAGATTTGGATCTCCTTTAATAATCATACCCAAGTAAGTTAATACGATTGCACCAATAATACCGAGTGGTACCACAAGTAAAACCGAGAACGGAATAGACCAGCTTTCATACAATGCAGCCAAGCAAAGGAAAACGATTAACAATGAAAGTGCATATAAGAATGGAGCTTGAGCACCAGACTCACGTTCTTCAAGTGATAAACCTGTCCATTCATAGTCGAAACCTTGTAAGCCCATAGATGGTAACTTAGCAATAATTTCTTCCATCGCTTTCATTGAGTCACCAGAGCTCACGCCAGGTGCAGGTGTACCTTGAATGTTAACCGATGACACGCCGTTATAACGTTCAAGACGTGGAGAACCATACGTCCATTCGCCAGTAGCAAATGCAGAGAACGGTACCATTTCGCCTTTGTTATTACGTACATACCACTTGTTTAAGTCTTCAGGCATCATACGGCTACCCGCATCACCTTGAACATAAACTTTTTTCACACGTCCACGGTCAACGAAATCGTTAATGTATGAGCCACCCCATGCAATACGCATCGTATTGTTAATGTCGGCAATGCTAACGCCCATGGCACCAGCTTGAGCCTGATCTACATTAATTTGATACTGAGGTGTATCTTCTTGTCCATTAGGACGTACCCCTACAAGACGTTTATCTTGTGAAGCCAAACCTAAAATTGCATTACGTGCGGCAATAAGTTTCTCATGACCTTGACCACTTGAATCTTTAAGTTGCAAGTTGAATCCGGCTGTTACACCGAGTTCAGGCATAGCTGGAAGCTGTAATGGCATGATGTAAGATGCGTCTTTAACGATCATGTTCAATGCCATACCACGCTGAATCAACGCGCCAATTTGAGTTTCTGGTGAAGTACGTTCACTCCAGTCTTTCAATTTAACGAAGCCAATACCAGCATTTTGACCAACACCTGTGAATGAGAAACCTGAAACTGTAAAAATAGATTCCACAGTATCTTTTTCATTCATGAAGAAGTTTGTCATGGTGTCAATCACTTTACCTGTACGGTCAAGCGTTGCATTTGGCGGTAATTGAACAAGGGTCATTACCACACCCTGATCTTCTTCTGGTAAGAATGAAGATGGGAGTTTCTGGAACAAGAACACTAATAAAGCAATAACTACAGCGTAAAGTACGCCAGAGAAGATTTTGCCCTTAAGCATGCGGCTAACACCATTTTGGTAGCTATGCGACATACGGTCAAAACCATTGTTAAAGCCTCTAAAGAAACGAGCAAAAATATTATTGCTTGGTGCTTTGTTAGGATCATGCTGTTTTAAAATGGTCGCACAAAGTGCCGGTGTAAATGTTAATGCAACAATTAACGATAGAACCATTGCTGTTACAAGGGTAATCGAGAATTGACGGTAAATTACACCAGTGGTACCACCAAAGAATGCCATTGGTACGAATACAGCTGTTAATACGCTCGTGATACCAATTAACGCGCCAGAAATCTGTTGCATTGATCGTGACGTCGCCGTGACCGGATCGGTATGCTCTTCACTCATAACACGTTCGACGTTTTCCACTACAACGATGGCGTCATCGACCAAAAGACCAATTGCCAATACCATGGCGAACATGGTTAAGGTGTTAATTGAAAAGCCAAAGATATTAATAACAGCGAATGTACCCAATACAACAACAGGTACAGCAAGTGTTGGAATAATCGTTGCACGCCAGTTCTGCAAGAACAAGAACATGACAATGAATACCAAAATTACTGCTTCAATTAATGTGTGTACGACACTTTCAATTGAAAGACGAATAAATGGGGTCGTGTCATAAGCCAGTTTGTCTTCAAGACCCGCTGGATAGTTCTTGCGTAGTTCAGATAAACGTTGCTCAACAGCTTCTGCTGTGTCAAGTGCGTTGGCACCAGTTGCAATTTTAATTGCAAGACCACCAGCAGGTTTACCATTAAACTTCGAATCGAACTGGTAGTTATCAGAACCTAACTCTACACGTGCAACATCTTTTAAACGAACCTCAGCACCAGATGCTGTGTTCTTTAAGAAGATATTTTTAAACTGTTCAGGTGTTTGCAACAAACTTTGAGCATTCACTGTTGCGTTAAGCACTTGACCTTGTACCGCTGGTGCACCACCTAACTGGCCTACAGCAACTTGTGAGTTTTGCGCTTGTAAAGCTGTCGCAATATCACTAGGAGTAAGCTGATAACTGGTTAACTTAGCTGGATCAAGCCAAATACGCATCGCGTATGAACCACCAAAGACTGTTACCTCACCCACACCAGCAACACGGCTCAGTGGTTCTTTAATTGATGAGTTTACATAGTCTTTAATGTCTGAGTCAGAAAGGCTGTTATCTGGAGAGTAAAATGCAATAACTTGCAAGAAGCTTGCACCAGATTTAGTTACTGTTACACCTTGACGTTGTACATCTTCAGGTAAAAGTGCAGTTGCAGATTGCAGTTTGTTTTGAACCTGAACCTGTGCAATATCTGGATCAATACCTTGTTGAAAGTTTAATTCAATAGAGGCCTGACCGTTACCAGCACTGTTAGAAGAGATATAACGTAAACCATCTAGACCATTCATTTGTTGTTCAATGATCTGGGTTACGGTATTTTCAACAGTTTCAGCCGATGCACCAGGGTAAGTTGCAGCAATAGTAACTGTCGGTGGTGCAATCGTCGGATACTGTGCAATAGGCATTTTTGTTAGCGTGAGAATACCCGCCAACATAATGACTAATGCAATCACCCACGCAAAAATGGGGCGATGAATAAAAAATTGTGCCATTCAATCTACCCCTTATGCATTAGATGCTTTCTGTTCTGCTTGAGGTTTACCTGATTGAGCCGGTTTTGTCGCATTTGGAGCTGCACCTTGTGGATTCGCTGGTTGAGCTTGGTAAGGTTTTGCTGAAACTTCTTGCCCTTCTTTCACTTTGGCAACACCATCAACAATCACTTTATCACCAGCTTTAAGACCGTTAGTCACAATCCAGTTTTGTCCTTGAACACCAGAGGTTTCAACAGGACGACTCTCAACAGCACCTTTGGCATTAACAAGCATTGCTACAGCTTGACCTGTAGGTAAACGCGTAATTGCAGCTTGAGGAATCAGGTAAGCATTAGGAACTACACCTTGAACAATCTGTGCAGTGGTATACATGCCTGGAAGTAACAGATGATTCGGGTTCGAGAATACGGCACGTAGAGTAATCGTTCCTGTATCCTGGTTCACAGAAGCATCAGAGAAAGCAAGTTGTCCTTCGATTGGGTAAGTTGAACCATCTTCGAGCTTCAATTTTACTTTCGTGTTGTTACTATTGTTTAAACTACCTTTGCTAAGTTGTTGACGTAAACGTAATAACTCGGCACTAGACTGGTTAATGTCAACATAGATTGGATCTAACTGTTGAATCGTCACTAACGGATCAGTTTGGTTTGCAGTGACTAAAGCACCGGCTGTTACAGAAGAACGTCCAGACTGACCAGAAATTGGTGAGCGAATTGTAGAGTAGCCAAGATCAACATTTGCATTCGTTACTTGAGCTTTTGCTGCAGAAACTTGTGCTTCGGCAACATTAACCTGACCAAGTAAGTCGTCATATTCTTGTTTAGACACAGCATTACTCGAAACAAGCTGTTTATAACGGTTTAACTTAGTACGTAGTGAAGCTAGATTTGCCTGTTGTTGTAAAAGGGTAGCCTTTGCATTTTCAAGCGTTGCACGGTTAGTTCGAGAATCGAGCTCATAAAGAGCTTGTCCTTCACGAACATAACTTCCTTCAGCAAACAAGCGCTTTAAAATCACACCACTTGTTTGAGGACGAACTTCAGAAATTTGATATGCTGAAGTACGGCCGGAAAGTTCAACGCTTTGTTCAACACTTTGTGGTTGAGCAACAATAACACCTACTTCTGCAGGCGGCATTTTCTGAGCAGCAGCAGCTTGCTGTTTCTCATCGGAGCCTTTGCTACAACCAACAAGTGCGATACTTGTTGCTAATGCGCAAGCAGTAAGGGCAGGAGCCCAAAGCTTAGCCGACATCATTGTTCCACCTCGTTTAGATAAAATCTAAAAATATATTTGTTTTCTACTTAACCTACTTTGTGTTTGTAATAACCAGAGCCAAAGCAGTGCAATCCAAATAAAACCTATGCCCCAACCGGCGAGTACATCTGTTGGAAAATGAACTCCAGCATATATTCTTGAAAGCCCCATGCAGATAAACCAAAGACAGGAAATCAAAATGATATAAGGAGAGTTAGTGTTGGGCTTATGGCATAACATTATCATTGCCATACAAGCCAGTGTTGATGCATAAACACTATGTGCACTTGGGAACGATGCACCATAACTTTCGACAATATGATACGCCAGTGGAGGTCTTGGACGGTCAACACACCACTTGAGTAGCCAACCCGTGATGATACTGCCAAGAACACCCACGCTAATGAAAATAACAGTAATGTATTTTTTATACCATGCTTGATATATACACACCAATAAGGATAAAAAACATACAAAAGGCATACCACCTACACGTGCTAGAAAGGTCGTAATAGAGTTAAGATAATCTGATCGATTTTCACTCAATATTTGAACGGTGAGAAGATCCAAAGATTGAAGTCTTGGTACAAAAAGACCAAGAACACCTAATCCTAAAAAAATACAACCAATAAAAAGCAATAAATAGGGCATGTATATACCTTTGCTTGTTCAAGCAGTGTCTACTACTGAAAGCCGTTAAAAGTGTACTTGCCAGTACACTTTTTTTCAAGCCTGATAGATCATCGTAAATTCATTTTGAAAAATTTTTAACATTTGGAAAAACAATCACAACAAAATTGACGAAAATCACATTTTGTGTACAAAGCAAAATTCTTAGTGGTCTGCTTTTTTTCCGTTATTTGTTGAAGTGTTTTCTTCAAGTTCTAATGGTTGTTTTGGTGGCCAGAAAAAATCGCTTGGGCGAGTTAGAAAATGAGTCATGACCAATTTGGCTAAAGGTTTCCATTGTTCAAAGCGAACTCGACGGGCCCGTAGTGCTACAATAATCGTTAAGGTAAAACTCACAAATAAGTTGGTGAGACCAATACATAGCACACCGAGAAACGACACGATAATCAGACCAATATCTGGACTGCCATTAATAGTCATTAAACCTTGTATAAAGTTAGCTGATGCAAAGGCAATATGGCGAATATCTAGAGGTAGGCCTAAAATAAAGCCAATAGTTCCCATACTTCCTAGCATTACACCAAACAGGAAATTACCTGCGAGAGCTCCTAAATTACGTTCAATATATTCTGCAAAACGGTTCAGACGCTCTTGTCCAAATAAATTCCGTAAACGTTGGTGTGCTTTTAGACGCGGGCCGACTTTTCGGTAAACAGCCATGTTGTCAAAGTATCCTGCAATGAGACCTGACAAAAACAGACATACTCCAGCAATTGCTGCATGTGGAACTGCTAGTGAAGTAAAGGGGTTTAGACTGTGTAGAAGATAAGTTGCTTTAGTATGGGTTAATAACGGTTCATCAAGGTAAAATTGCCAAGCAAAAGTAATGAGTGCAGCAGTAGGAATCGCAATTGAAATATTACCCAAAATAGCAATAAATTGCGTTCGGATGATATTAATAATAAGCGCCGCTAACTCCGCAATTTGAGCTGTTTTAGAGCCTTTACGTTGCTGTACTGTTGCAGCAAGAGCCGCCGCTGTCATAGCTGGTTGCTTAGTCGCAACTGTAAAATGCAGAACATGAATCAGAATGAAACCTAGCGAATAGTTCATACTGAACGTAAAGGCTTGCATGAGCGGTGCCATTGTCATTCTTGCAGCAAGAATTTTTAAAGATGCCATAAAGGCAATAATGACACCTGCACCAGCAGCAGCTTTATACATTCCCCAAAAGCCTTTGGTATCTGTACTTACGTAATGTTCACCTGTTCGGCTAGCATTTTCAGTCACTTGAAAGGCAATGAGTTCACTAGTCGTACTGAGTAATGAGCGAACACTTTTTTCGCTGTAATGTGCCTTGGTTAAATCGGAAATAAGATGTCCTAAAGAAACATATTTTCCTTTAGTGTTATCTACGACTAGATAAAGTAATAATTCAATTCGATCAAGACATTGTTCAAGTAATGACAATAAATAAGTCAAACTTAAACTAACACCAATTCTTTTGGTCGCACGACGAATCTTTAAAACGACATCCCGACATTGTTCCAACATAACAAATGCTTGTGATGCATCAGGAGGAGCAATAACTGCAATCTCATGATCAGAATGTTCTTGTTTCTTATATTTTTCTATGAACTCAATAATTTCACGGTTCTGAACTAAAAATGGCGACTCATATTCTGTTAATTCTGGCTGAGCGTTAATAAATTCGGGATAAAGACCAATTCCACTAATTCGATAAGATAAAACTGTAATGGCTTTAATCATTTCACTTTGAATGACTAACTTATCTTCGACATTACTCTGGCTTTGCCCAATAAGACTAAATAAATTTGCCCAATCTTCATCATCAATATTATTGAGCCAGATTTTGTCACTCTCTAGATAGAAAATTTTTCCAATTAATATTTTGAGTTGGCTAGAGTCTTCGATTAACGGTAAAAAATGTGCTCCGAGTCTTTGCCCAAGCTGGTTCCAGAAACCATCTAAAGACAAGATTCCGCTATCGGCATATAAACTAACTTGTTTATAGCGATTAATTAAACGTAATAAAAAAGTTTGTAGTAAAAAGGGCGCTGTAGGTGTGCGTAAAAGGCTTTCAATTAAAGCCTGTATTTTTTTCTTAATTTCATCCGTATCTTGTGGGTTGGATGGTCGGATGGCATTGACGAGTTCAATCAGTAGATTTTCATCAATGACAGCTTGAGGATCCTCAAGCTGCTTCTCTATTTTTAAAAAATGATCTGAAAAATTTATATGCATAGGCAAAATAATATCTATTGTATTCGATGTAACGCAAGCTGAGTTAAGTTAATCAAAGCCTGACGATACGGTGTATCGGGTAGGTTTGATAAAGCTTGCAGTGCTGCTTCTGTTTCTTCTTGGGCACGTTGGTTGCAATAATCTAAAGCACCAGACTTCTGTACAATTTCGATGACCTGAGATAGTTGGTCTACTCCACCAGTTGCGATACTGCGACGAATTATCACATGCTCTTCACCTGTTGAGCGTGCTAATGCAGAAATTAACGGTAAAGTTGGCTTACCTTCCATTAAATCATCCCCAATATTTTTACCTAATGTTTCAGCATCAGATGTGTAGTCTAAAATATCATCAATAATTTGGAATGCATTACCAAAATGACCGGCAAACAATCTTAATGGTTCACGGTACGCTTCTTGCCCCGCCAAAATAGCAGCACCTTCTGTAGCCAGCTCAAACAGGCGAGACGTTTTACCATGAATAATTTTTAAATAAGTTTCTTCAGTTGTATCTGGTTGATGCTGCGATTGAAGTTGTAATACTTCACCTTCAGCAATTTCACATGTACCTGTTGAAAAGTCTTTTAATAAAGTCATGTTGTTTAAATCGACCAGTAAATCAAATGCACGAGCAATCAGGAAGTCACCGACTAAAACGGCTGTCTGATTGTTCCATGTTGCATTTGCTGTAGGACGACCACGACGAAGCCCAGATTCATCTACCACATCATCATGGACTAGTGTCGCGGTATGCAGCATTTCAATGATTGCAGCTAAACGCTGTGCATTTGCCATGTTATCTAAACCACAAGCACGTGCTGCAAGTAAACACATGATTGGGCGCATACGTTTTCCGCCAGCTTCAACTACATGTTTGCTGACAGACATGACTAAACCGACTTTTGAGCTAATTCCTTCATTAATCAAGTGATCCATCGCAGCAAAGTCTGAGGCAACAGGCGCAAGAATGTCTTGCTTGAAATCGATGACCATATGAAGAAAAACCCCGTATTGGTAGATAAGTGGCGTTAGTGTATCAATTAAAGATGTGTTGCATAGGTTAACAAGTGGCTGATATTAATCATTTCTATTGTCTTTTAGCGTTCTTTGTTCTTTATTTAAGCAAAATACGATATTTCCGGCAAAACAATAAATTTAATGACATCAGCATTAATACAACTTGTTCTTGACGCAATTTGTGTCTGGAACTGTATTTTAATTTTCATTCAGAATCAATGAAAACTGCTAAATTCGAGTCCAAGCTGTTTGATTTTGTAAGAATAGGGGAGCATGCTTTGCTGATATATAGAAAATACTTGTCGTTTGATCAAATTTCACTTAAAATCTGTCGCCTTGTATAACCCCAGTGGCGTTCGTTTTAAGATCGATATATCCCTTTATCGACACGACGACACGGGCTGATTGGAGTACATTATGTACGCAGTAATCCAAAGCGGTGGTAAACAGCACCGTGTAGTTGAGGGTGAAACCCTTAAAGTTGAATTATTGAAAGCTGAATCTGGTGCGACTATTACATTTGATGATGTATTAATGGTTGTAAACGGTGACAACATTCAAATCGGTGCTCCAGTTGTAGCTGGCGCTAAAGTAACTGCAGAAGTGATTGGTCATGGTCGTCACGACAAAATCCGCATTATCAAAATGCGTCGTCGTAAACACTACCGTAAACAACAAGGTCACCGTCAATGGTTCACTGAGTTGAAAATTACTGGTATTTCAGGCTAATCACGAGGAGTAAGAGACATGGCAACTAAAAAAGCCGGTGGATCGACGAAGAACGGTCGTGATTCAAACCCAAAAATGTTAGGTGTTAAAGTTTACGGCGGTCAAGCTGTAACTGCTGGTAACATCATCGTTCGTCAACGTGGTACAGAGTTCCACGCTGGTGCAAATGTTGGTATGGGCCGTGACCATACTTTATTTGCTACTGCTGACGGCGTAGTAAAATTCGAAGTGAAAGGTCAATTTGGCCGTCGCTACGTAAAAGTTGAAACTGTATAAGTTTTAGCTCGAAAAAAGCCCACATTTTGTGGGCTTTTTTTATGGCATTTATTTTTATTCATCTTCATCATGATGAATGAAATTCTACAAACAACATGAATAACATAACAAAATATCTTATTTTCTCAATGATTAGCACAGAGTTTGTCGGTTAATATGAGTCTTGAATTAAGAGCTTACTCAGTTTCATAACTTTATAACTTTGAAAGAGAGTAAGTTGTCTTACAGCAACTAAAAAGGTGATGACATGAATATGCTTCGTAAAACTATGTGTGCTATTACACTTAGCGCGTCAGTGCTTGCTCCTGTAATGAGTACTACAGTGTTTGCTGCGCCTGTAGCAGCACCGGAGCAACAGGCAATTGGGAACCTGGTTAATCAGTTATCAGGTTTACAGCGTTTGACTGCCGACTTTGAACAAACAACTAAAGCCAATACAAAAACTGTGGCACAGAAAAAGAGTTTAAGTGCACAGCATATGAACCAGACATTTAAAGGTTCAATGAAAGTTGAACGTCCGGGGAAATTTTATTGGGAAACAATAAGTCCTGCTAAACAAACAATTGTAACGAGCGGAAAAACAGTTTGGATCTATGATCCAGATTTACAACAAGCGGTCCGCCAAAGCTTAGATGATCAGGTTGCAGATACACCAGCATTATTACTCTCTGGTAATACCAACCAAATCATGAAGTCTTATCGTGTAACACAACCCGATAAATCTAAACTCTATTTCACATTATTCCCTAAAAAAGAAGATGGGGCATTCCAAAGCTTAACGATTAGCTTCGGAGCAAATAAAGCGCCTACACTTATGGTATTACAAGACTCATTAGGTCAAACCACCTATGTACGCTTTAAGAACGTTAAAGTAAATGCTTCAATTCCGGCATCAGTCTTTAACTTTACGCCGCCAAAAGGTACAGATGTTATTGACCAATAATTAAAGCCTCTTAAAAAAGCTACCTTCACGGTAGCTTTTTTATATAAGAGAGACAGATACATTTTTTAACCCCGTCTTATTCTTGCGCTTTGTATAGTGTTATAGGTAAATTCATGGGGATTATTATGCGACTTTACGATAAGAAAATTATTTGTATTCTTCCATTAATGGCTGCAATGGCAATTGTGACTGGTTGTCAACCAAAGTCGGCAGCCAAAGAAGAGCAGGCTGCTTCGACTGCAAAAGTTAAAGAAACGAAAGAGGCTGGTGTTCCTGTAATTCAAGCAAAAGTAATCCCAGTAAAATTGCCAAAATCAAAAGTTTGCTTAGAAGATGGTTGTACTGAGTATGACTTTCAAACGGTACAAACCAATCAGAAGTGGATTAATGATTACTTCACCAATCGTATAAAGAAAGCAGATCCGAACGCTTTTGCAAATCTGGCAGATCAACCAGTCGAAGTACCTGAAGGCGAGCCTCGTTCGAGCCAAAGTGCAATTTATGTTCGCTATTTAGGACAAAATTATAATCTTGCAACTTTTGCATTCCAGACCTATTCCTATTCTGCAGGTGCTGCACATGGCATGTCTCATCAAGAATTTGTAAATTTTGATTTGTTAAATAAAAAGCACATTACTGTTGAAGAGCTTATTAAGCCAGATGTTGAAAAACAGTTGGTTGATGCACTTTTTGAAGCAAATACCAACTGGCTTCAAGAGCACAATATTACTCGTGAAAAACTGCAATTAAGTGATAATTTCTACTATGGTGCTAATGGCATTGTATTTGTCTATCCAATTTATGAGCTAGCTTCATATGCAGAGGGAATGTCTGAATTAACCCTGCCGTATTTTGAGGCGAATAAGTTCATTAAACCTGAGTACTTACCAAGTGTGCCAAACTATAACTTGTAAAACTGGTGATCTATTCTAACAATTGTGTGAAAGCTATTCGTTATGAAGATGATCACTATATTTTTTAGTGTTAAGGCCTTACACTATAGCCAGTTTTTTACCCATATTATGATTGATTATGATCGACCCTAAGTTACTCAGAAATAATATTGAAGCCGTTAATGCGGCTTTGGCAAAACGCGGTGTTCAATTAGATGTTCAAGAATGGGCTTCTTTAGAAACTCGCCGTAAAGACTTGCAATCAAAAACTGAAAAATTGCAGGCAGAACGTAATGCCGGTGCAAAACAAGTGGGTCAGATTAAAAAATCCGGTGGTGATGCTTCTGAAATCATGGCGCGTATGCAAGCCATTGGTGATGAAATCAAAGCTGCTGAAGTTGCTTTGTCAGAGCTCCAAAACGAGATTGAACAAAAAGCGTTGAGTATTCCTAACTTACCAGATGAGTCTGTTCCTGCTGGTAAAGATGAAGATGATAACGTTGAAATCTCAAAGTGGGGTACGCCTCGTCAGTTTGATTTTGAAATCAAAGATCATACTGATTTAGGTGAGTGGATGGGCGGTTTAGAGTTTGAAACTGCGACTAAATTGACTGGTTCACGTTTTAGCGTATTGAAAGGTCCTTTAGCACGCCTACAACGTGCATTAACTCAGTTCATGCTTGACACTCATACTTTAAAGAATGGCTATACAGAAGCGTATGTGCCTTATTTGGTTAATGCTGATTCACTTCGTGGTACTGGGCAGTTACCAAAATTTGAAGAAGATTTATTCAAACTTCAAGGTGAAAAAGAATATTACCTCATCCCTACAGCAGAAGTTCCAGTTACTAACTTCGTTCGTGATGAGATTATTGATACTGAACGCTTGCCATTAAAATATGCAGCGCACACGCCATGTTTCCGTAGTGAAGCTGGTTCTTATGGTCGAGATACACGCGGTTTAATTCGTCAGCACCAATTTGATAAAGTTGAGATGGTGCAAATCGTTAAACCTGAAACATCTATGCAGGCGCTTGAAGAACTTACGGCACATGCTGAGGGCATTTTGCAGGCACTTGGTTTGCCATATCGCAAAATTTTACTTTGTGGTGGTGACATGGGCTTTGGTGCAACTAAGACTTACGATTTGGAAGTTTGGGTTCCAAGCCAAAATACTTATCGTGAAATCTCTAGTTGCTCTAATATGGGTGATTTTCAGGCCCGCCGCATGAAAGCACGCTACAGAATGGATCAAAAGAAGACCGAATTAGTGCACACACTAAATGGTTCAGGTCTGGCAGTTGGACGTACTTTGCTTGCTGTGATGGAAAATTACCAACGTGAAGACGGTTCTATCGAGATTCCAGAAGTATTACGCCCATATATGGGTGGTGCAACGTTTATTGACTAAGCTTTGCATCTAAATTGTGCATGGTTTTTGCTTAACCCAAATCAGATGATTAATGCAGAGGTTTAAGGTGGATATTTTTCCAATCTCTTTAAAGTTGCAACAGCAACGTTGTCTGATTGTCGGTGGGGGGCATATTGCGCTGCGCAAAGCAAATCTTTTAGCCAAAGCAGGAGCAGTAATTGATATTATTGCTCCTGTAATTGAAGAGCAGCTTTTACAGTTAGTCAAAACGACAGGCGGAGAGTATTTTGCTGAGTCCTTTGCTGAAAAAATATTAAATACACCATATCGGTTAGTGATTGCTGCCACTAATGATACGCAAGTGAATAAAGCTGTTTTTGAACAATGTGAAGTGCGTAATTTACTGGTAAACAGTGTTGATGATATTCCACATTGCCGCTTTATGGTTCCAGCTATTATTGATCGTTCCCCGTTAATTATTTCTGTCGCTTCAAATGGTGCATCACCAGTTTTATCGAGACAACTTCGTACTCAAATAGAAACAATTGTTCCACATGGCATGGGTAAGTTGGCTGAATTTTCTGGTCAGTGGCGTAAGCAGGTAAAAGAAAAAATTCCCAATCCGGATGAACGTCGGATTTTTTGGGAAAACCTCTATGCTAGCCCATTAAAAGAACAAGTTTTTAATGACAATTTAGACGTTGCTAATGGTTTGATTCAGCAAGCCCTGACAGAATGGACTACCCCTAAAGGTGAAGTTTATTTAGTCGGCGCCGGACCGGGTGATCCAGAGTTACTGACACTAAAAGCATTACGTCTTATGCAACAAGCCGACGTTGTGATTTATGATCGTCTTGTTTCTGCACCCATTTTAGAGCTTTGTCGCCGTGATGCGACTAAAATTTATGTCGGTAAAGCCCGTTCAAATCACTCTGTTCCCCAAGATAGCATCAATGCCTTATTGGTTGAATATGCTAAAAAAGGAAAGCGTGTTTGTCGTTTAAAGGGTGGTGATCCATTTATTTTTGGGCGTGGCGGTGAAGAGATTCAAGAGCTAGTTGAGGCGAATGTCACTTTTCAGGTTGTACCGGGTATAACTGCAGCATCAGGCTGTTCAGCTTATGCGGGCATTCCATTAACACATCGTGACTATGCACAAAGTGTTCGTTTCTTGACTGGGCATTTAAAGGAAGGTTCACCTGAACTCCCTTGGAATGAACTTGTTTATGAAAATCAAACTTTAGTTTTATATATGGGGCTAGTTGGTTTGGAGCGTATTTGTGAGCAACTTATTGCTCATGGTCAACGTGCCGATATGCCTGTAGCCTTAATATCTAAAGGAACCACACCAGAACAGAAAGTTATTGTTGGAACATTAGCTGATATTGCAACTAAAGTGTCTGAACATCATATTGTAGCGCCGACTTTAACCATTATTGGTGAAGTGGTGAATTTACGTGAACAGTTAAAATGGCAATAAGTTCATTTGAGTTTATTGCTGGTTATTAAAGTCGAGAAAATTTGTGATTCATGTTGTCCTATATGAGCCTGAAATTCCTGCCAATACAGGCAATATCATTCGTTTATGTGCCAATACGGGCGCACAGCTACATTTAGTTAAACCACTAGGTTTTGAATTAGATGATAAAAAGCTTAAGCGTGCAGGCCTTGATTATCATGAATGGGCTCGTATGCAAATTTGGGACAACATAGAGCTTTGCCTTGCTGACTTGAAAGCTAAAGGTGTAGAGCATGTTTTTCCACTCACCACAAAAGGATCTGCAACTCCACATACAGTTGATTTGAATCGACCTGTAGCTTTACTGATGGGCCCGGAAACACGGGGCTTGCCTGAGCATGTTCGCTTGATGTTTCCACAAGAACAGTGGATTCGTTTGCCAATGGCTGAAAACTCAAGAAGTTTAAATTTATCTAATGCAACGGCTGTGATTGTTTATGAAGCATGGCGTCAGCAGGGTTTTAAAAACTTAGGATAAGTTAATAGTTTTTCAATGAGAATAAGGCCACAGTTGTGGCCTTATTTTTATTTATGCTTGTTCTAATGTTTTTTCGTCATAAATGATTTGAGCTGCTAAAACCTGTTCAATATTGGTTTCGGCCCATTCCTTTAATTGGAACGCCATTGAAGCGACATTTTGTCCCAGAGAAGTGAGTGAGTAATCAACACGAATAGGAGAAGTATTCTGAATTTTACGCTCAATGAAACCATCTCTTTCCAGCATTTTTAATTTCTGTGATAAGACTTTAGGTGAAATACCTTGAATATTCTTTTTGAGCAAGTTGAAGTGCTGAGTTTCCTCTTCAAGCACATTTAAAATTAATAAAACCCACTTATCTGCAATTTTTTCAAAAAATAAACGAGCAGGGCAATGTTGTTGAAAAACATTATATTTTAGACATTCATTCATATTATTTACCTGCTAATTTCTTAAAAAATTACCATAGTTACCAATTAGTAACTAATTGACACCTAGTTTCTAAAATATATCATAAAGTGGAATTTAATAAAACAAAGGTTTGCTCCCATGTCTAACTCTAATATCGCAGTTGTATATTTCTCTGGTTATGGCCACACTAAAGTCGTGGCTGAAACGTTTGCAAACGAAATTAATGCTCAGCTCATCCAGATTGATCAAGAAGGTAATATTACTGAGCAAGATTGGCAGACATTAAATGATGCGAAGGGGATTGTTTTTGGTGCTCCGACTTATATGGGTACAGCACCATGGCAGTTTAAAAAGTTTGCTGATGCAACTTCAAAAGTTTGGTTTACACGTGGTTGGCAAGATAAAGTATTTGCAGGATTTACAAACAGCGCGAGCTTAAATGGGGATAAGCAGGTTACCCTTATTCAATTACAGACTTTAGCATCGCAACATGGTGGAATTTGGGTAAGCCTTGGTTTATTACCAGCGAATACAAAAGATGCAACACGTGAAGATGTAAATAACTTAGGTGGTTCAGTTGGACTTTTAGTTCAATCACCTTCTGATGCAAGTGTAGAGGAAGTCCCTGCTGGAGACCTTGAAACAGCGAAACTCTATGCTCAACGTGTACAAAATATTGTGAACAAAATTTTTGGTTAATTTGACAATAAAAAAGGCGCTTTAAGCGCCTTTTTTATTATTCGTGTTCATTATGTTGAGGTGCTTGATATTTAAAACCTTTAGTTTTATAACCTAGGTATAAAATACCGAACATTGCCCACCATAATCCATATTTCAAGGCTGTCTCTTCAATCTCAAGCCATAGAGCGAAAATACTGAAGAAGCCAAGAAGTGGAATAATTACAAAGTTAAAAATATCTTTGAAATTCTTTGTGCGGCCATCACGTAAAGCATAGCGTGAAATCACTGATAAATTAACAAATGTGAATGCAGTTAACGCACCAAAGCTAATCATTGAAATGACAATATCTAAGCTCATGAAACCTGCTGCTAGTGCTACAACACCAACAATAAGAATATTGTATGAAGGCGTATAGTTCTTTGGACTAACATGACCAAAGATTTTTTTATTGATTACACCATCACGTCCCATTGCATACATTAAGCGCGATACACCTGCATGAGCTGAAATACCAGATGCCATGACAGTAATAATTGCAAAAGCAAGAACGTATGACTGAAATAATGAACCACCTACAAGTAATAAAATGTCTGGCTGTGTTGCTGCAACATCTTCAAAGTAGTTTTTAGGATCATGTGGGAAGTAAATTTGCATGAAGTAAGTACTGATGACAAAGATTACACCAGCGATAAGTGCTGTTAAGAAAATCGCTTTAGGTAATGTTTTCTCAGTGTCTTTTGTTTCTTCTGCTAAAGAACTTAAAGAGTCGAATCCAGTAAACGAGAAGCAAAGTAATGTTGCACCAGTGACTAATGCCCCTACGGATGTCAACTCATTCCAGAAAGGCTCTAAGCTCCATAACTGATAACGGGTTGCTTCTGTAATTGGACCTTCTGCATTATAGCCCATTTGTAATTTGCTATAGACTAGATAAGTAAATATGCCGATCACAAGTAACTGTACAAATACAATCAGGCTATTAAAATTAGCAACAAAGCGTGCGCCACGTAAGTTAATACCAGTCATGAAAGCGGTTAATACAATTACCCATACCCAATGATTGACTGTAGGAAATAATGCATCAAGATAAATACCAGCCAAAATAATATTGACCATTGGTGAAAGCAAATAATCTAACCAAGATGACCAACCCACCATAAAACCAACATTAGGGTGAATTGATTTTTGTGCATAGGTATAAGCTGAACCTGAAGATGGATAGCGCTTAATCATATGTCCATAACTAATCGATGTTAGCAAAATGGCAATTAATGCAAAAATGTACGAAGTTGGAACATGGTAATGACTTTCTTCGGAAACTAGACCGAATGTGTCAAATAATGTCATTGGCTGAATATAGGCTAAACCAATAATAATAATATGCCAAAGACCTAGCGTTTTTCGTAGCTTAACTACAGACGGAGTCCCAGAGATAGTTGTCAACGGCGTTATCCTCATAATCGTTGATCAAGGATCAGCTTGGTGTTAAGGATCGTTTGAGACGAACGATCCCCCCTACAGAAAAAGATAAAGTGCGCCAATCTATCCTAAATTGATGCAAATTGTCAGTACTTTCATCGATTTTTTAGCAAATTTTTTGCCATATTTACAAATAAAATGATGAATATAGATTCACATCTATAAAAAAGATCCTGATTTTATATAAAAATCAGGATCTTATGGGGGATTTTTGATTTAACTTATCGAATTACCATGCCTTTTGTAAGATCTCTCGAATATCTTTTAGGCTTGCTTCTTTAGGATTGTAAATAATTGAGCCGTCATTTAGTGCTTTTTCTGCAACTTCATCGAGCTGTGCTTCAGTTACTTTGCCAGTTTCACGTAAAGTACGTGGTAACTTGGTTAAGGTAAATAAACGATCACGCATCGCTAAAATTGTTGCAATCGCTCTGTCTGCACGTTGAGTTGCTGGAGTTTGTGCATAGATATCAGCACCAGCTAATGGCAATAGTAATTCACCAATTTTCTGGCCATTTACCTGCTTATTATATTCAAGCACATATGGTAAGAATAAATTCATACATAAACCGTGGGGCAGGTGAGCAACAGCACCTAAAGCATGACCTAAAGAATGTACAAGGCCTACCATTGAGTTAGAGAATGCAATACCTGCCATTGTAGAGGCTTGTGCTAGTTCTAAACGACCTTGTGAGTCATTTGGGTTTTCTAGGACATTAAATAGGTTTTCACTAATCTTTTTAATTCCAGCACTTGCATAAGCATCGCTAAGTGGATTGGCAGCCATACATGTATAGGCTTCAACACAATGTGTTAAGGCATCCATACCTGTCATTGCAGTTAAATGAGGTGGCAATGTAAGTGTCATGCGTGGATCTAAAATCGCTGCATGTGGCATTAAGTAATAAGAGGCAAATGCCAATTTAACATTCTTTTGCGTATCTGAAACCACGGCAACCATAGTCACTTCAGATCCCGTACCTGATGTAGTTGGGATTACGAAAAATGGTTTTAATGGTTTTGGTAAGTTGTGTGCACCAGAATACTGAAGTAAGTCATCTCCGCCTTCAGACACTAAAATGTTAGTTGCTTTTGAGGTATCAATAACTGAACCACCACCTACCGCAATAATCGCGTCACATTTATTCTTGCGATAAGCTTCTGCGGCAAGACGAACGACTTCTAAACTTGAGTCTGGTGGAACATCATCAAACACATGACCAATGACAGCATCGGTCGTACTGAATGCAGCTTCAATCGGGTTGAGTAAGCCATTTGCGCGCACACCTTTATCTGTAATGATGAGCGGGCGTTTTGCGCCTAAAGTCGCAAGTTCAAACGGAATATGTTCTAACGCAGCATTACCAGCAATGACTTTTACAGGACAAAAGAATTCGTAATAGGGTTTAGCCATGTTATGCGCTCCGCTTGAAATAGGACTTAGCTACTTTTAAGTAAATATTTGCAGCTTCGTTGAATTTTTCTTTTAGGGTGAGTTCGGTTGGGTATTCTTTGACTGCAAGAGACGCAACCAATTTAGGTAAAATAAGAGATTCCATTTTATTTAGACAGCGTACTAAGCGAATGGCAGCAGATACATCACCATCAGCAATCATTCGGTCATTAGCAAATGCTTGGGCAGTACTTTCTTGAAAAGAAAATACTAAAAATGCATGAGTTACATGTTTGAATGTAATCGTTAAGTCTGGCTTTCTTTCAGCTCTTTTGAGTAGCTCTAACTGTTTGTCTTCTGTGACTCGAGCAAAAAATGCTGGTCCATTTGGGAAAACATTCATTGAAAGTACAAAGTGAACAGGAAATTTAGATACTTCCTCTTGTATTTCAGTGTCCACTTGACTTGCCATGACTAAGCCACGACCAACAACATCCATCATGAGCTTAACGTAGGCAAGTTGCAGAGTAGGCTTTACAGCTTTTGTCGAAATCACTCGCGTATCCCTTGTTAAAATTGTGCAAAAGCAAATTTAGAGTAATTACTCTAATCCATTTTTATTTCATCGCAAAGCGATTTATTCGGTTTTGACTTCTGGGTCATTAAAGTACCCAGTATTTTTAATATACTCAATAAAGTCTTGGCAAAGTTGAGTGAATGATGGATAAGGAGTCACCAAATCTTGTATACGCACCATTTCTAAACCTGCGTAGCCACAAGGATTGATCGTCTGGAACCCTTCTAAGGCACAGTCCAAGTTTAATGCTAATCCATGATAACTACGGCCACGACGAATTTTAAAACCTAAAGAACCAATCTTACGACCATCCACATAAACTCCTGGTGCATCTGGCTTTGCATACGCTTCAATTCCGTATTTTTTTAAAACATCTATCATGAATTGTTCAGCAAAACTGACCAATGTGCGTACGTTCCACTTTAGACGATTAAGATCAAACATGAAGTAAGCCACAAGTTGACCAGGTCCATGCCAAGTTACTTGTCCGCCACGGTCAGTCTGCACTACAGGAATATCTGATGAAATTAGGATGTGTTCAGGTTTACCAGCTTGACCTTGAGTTAAAACATTATGATGTTGAAGTAACCATAACTCATCGGGCGTATCTTGATCTCGCTCATTTGTTAAGAGTTTCATGGTTTCAAATTTGCTTTGATAATCTTGTAAATCGTTCCATTGCCGAATGATTAAGTTAGGTTTATCAAGGCTCATCACAATATCTTCCTATAATTAGTTTATGCGGCACCCAGATCATATCTACTAGATAAAAGCCGAAAACCTTGTAATTTTAAAGGATTTTATAAAAGGAATTCTAAATATTTGTAAGGTTTTTCGTGGTCGTTAGGTTGTAAAATTTCCAAAAAAATACCACAGTAAGAATGCCTGACTGTGGTATTTATTGAAGAACTTAAAATTAAAGCGCAGTTCTAATCTGCGGACAAGCAGCCAAGTCAGCATAAAGTGCATGAACTTGTTCCAATTCTTCAAAGCGCAATTGTGCTGTTAAAGAATGATACTTGCCGGTGCGAGATTCTTGAACTTTTAATGTTGAGTGGTCGAAGTCTGGAAAATGTTTTACCAAAATATCGACTACAGCAACACGTAATTCTTCACCCGCATCGCCAATAAGTTTAATTGGATAATCCATCGGAAATACCCAAAGATGTTCTTGTAGTTCGCGAGATGGAGTGCGGTCTAACATAAGTTACCTCATGATTTGAAACGCCTGCATTATCGCAGGCGTTTATAGCTCTTTCTATTAAATGGGGCTTGGTTTTGAAATTTCAAGCTTTCAAAACTTAGTCATTTTCCAAGAAAGAGCGTAAATGTTCAGAACGAGAAGGGTGACGTAATTTACGCAATGCTTTCGCTTCAATCTGACGGATACGTTCACGTGTTACATCAAATTGTTTACCTACTTCTTCAAGTGTGTGATCGGTTGGCATATCAATACCAAAACGCATCTTCAATACTTTTGCTTCACGTTCAGTTAAGTTTTCCAATACTTCACGAGTTGCTTCTTTTAAGCCTTCTGAAGTCGCAGCATCAATTGGAGAAGTGATGTTTTGATCTTCAATGAAATCCCCAAGATGTGAATCTTCATCATCACCAATAGGTGTTTCCATCGAAATCGGCTCTTTAGCAATTTTAAGTACTTTACGAACCTTAACTTCATCCATTTCTAAACGTTCACCTAATTCTTCAGGTGTTGGTTCACGGCCCATTTCTTGTAACAATTGACGAGATACACGGTTGATCTTGTTAATCGTTTCAATCATGTGTACTGGAATACGAATCGTACGAGCCTGGTCGGCAATCGAACGGGTAATCGCCTGACGAATCCACCAAGTTGCATAAGTCGAGAATTTATAACCACGACGGTATTCAAACTTGTCTACAGCTTTCATCAAACCAATGTTCCCTTCTTGAATCAAGTCAAGGAACTGTAAACCACGGTTAGTATATTTCTTCGCAATAGAAATTACCAAACGGAGGTTGGCTTCTACCATTTCTTTCTTGGCACGACGTGCTTTCGCTTCACCAATTGCCATACGTTTAGAGATATCTTTAATCTCAGCAACGCTTAAACTAAGCTCTTTCTCAATATCTGCAATCTTTTGCTGGAATGCTAAAACATCTGGACGAACTTTTTCTAAATGCGCCTTAATTTCAGCAGGTGCTTTAGCAATTTGTTCATCTAACCAAGCTGGATTAGATTCTTGTTTAGGGAAAGATGTACGGAATTGAGTACGGTCCATACGGCCACGACGTACTGCATAACGCATGATTTCACGTTCATTGGCACGAATTTGCTCATGTGTACCGCGAATCATTTCAGAGATGATGTCAAATAAACGTGGTGTAAATTTAAACATCATGAACACAGTAGCTAAAGCTTCTAAAGCTTCTTCAGCCTCTGGACTGTTACGACCATGCTTTTCAACAACAGCTTTTGTTTTAGCCCAAGCAGCTTCAAGTTCAGTAAAACGAACTTTTGCAACTTCTGGGTCTGGTCCTGAATCGCCTTCAGAGTCATCATCACCTTCAGACTCTTCTTCTTCATCGTCATCATCAAGCTTAACTTCTTTGGTTGATTTTGAAGATGATTCGTCTTCTTCCTCAAGCTCTTCAACTTCTTCTAAAACTTCAGGGATATCTTCATCGGTTTCAGGATCGAGGTAGCCAGATAAAATATCTGCAAGACGGCGTTCGCCAGTTAAAAAATCATTATATTCTTTTAATACAACTTCAACAGCATTTGGCCAGTAAGCAATTGAATTAAGGACATCACGAATACCTTCTTCAATACGTTTGGCAATGCTGATTTCACCTTCACGGGTTAACAGCTCAACTGTACCCATTTCACGCATGTACATACGTACAGGGTCTGTCGTACGTCCAGGCTCATTTTCAACCGATGCAAGTACGGCAGCAGCTTCTTCTTCAGCAACCTCATCAGTTGCGTCAGCCGACTCACCGAACATGGTATCGTCAGATTCAGGTGCACGCTCGTGTACAGGAATACCAACGTCTTGAAGCATTTGGATGATGTCTTCAATCTGTTCGCTTTCAGTAATCGAGTCCGGCAGATGATCGTTAACCTCAGCGTAAGTTAAGTAACCTTGTTCTTTGCCTCGGCTAATCAGAGCCGCTACTTGAGAAGTAGGGGAATGCATATCGCTCATCTTTGCTTACTCTTTGTTGAATCTGTGGCAGTGAAAAACCGTGCATGATAGCACAATTTGCTTGAAATGTTTTGGCTTTGATCAGTAACCGTTAAATAAAAAATATCTTTGAATTCACGTCTGTTTTTTGAATATTGGGCTAAAATCATTTTTTTCAAGCTTAAATCATCGAAAAGATCATAGAATTTTTTTTTGATCAAAAAAATAGTTCAGCTTTATAAATACACAATTTTTTGGGTGAAAAAAAGCACAAATATGCAGTTTAATGAAAAAAATATAAATAAAACTTGACACAGTTAAATAAGAAAGATAAATAGCGGCTAGACCCATTCACATTTTTTCATTAGAGGTAGTTTTAGTGTCTTCTACAGATTTTGAACTAGATGATAACTACGGTGATGATGATGATGTCGGTTTTGATGAGTCATCAGGCAAAATCACTGCGAAAGAATCATTAGAAAAACGTAGATTAATTGATGATCTATTAGCCCAACGCCGTTTAGAGCGTGAGTTAAAAGATTTTGATTATGATTTAGACGATGATGATCTTGATGATGAAGACTAATCAAATCTGAATAGGGCATCGTCAGCTTAGATGCTATGCTATCGTAGATTTCTTTTTTATAGTCAGGTAACACAATGAGTGCGTTAGATTTAGACCAATTAAGTGAATATCTAGATGGAGACCACAATGAGTATGGTCTGGATTTCGCTGCAACTCATGGTTTTCTGTGTGCAATTGCAGTAGGCCCTCAGTTTGATCGTTGGTTAGATGAATTATTTGATAATAACCATAAAAAAGTTCCTGCCGAAATTATTCAGCAGATCAAAGCGTGGTTAGAGTCAATTCGACAAGACTTAGCAAATGAAAATGGAATTGAATTTCCGTTTGAAATTGAAGAAGCCGATGTTGAGTCTAGCTTAGGCGATTGGAGTGTTGGATTTGTTGATGCGATGTTCTTAAATGAAGATGCATGGTTTGCACCTGAATATGAAGAACAATTAATTGATTTAACTTTACCAATGATGGTATTTAGTGGAATTGATGAAGAAGATCCACAGATGGAATCTTTCCGTCGTAATGGACAGTTAATGGATGAACTGGCAGAAGAAATCCCAGATAATTTGAATGAATTATACTTGATGTATCATACGCCAAATTAATTTATTAGAAGAAATAATAAATAACGTCCTTTCTAGGGCGTTTTTTATTGTAAAAAATTAATTTGTACAAATAAAAAAGGGCAGTTAGAAATCTAAATGCCCTTTAAAAACTATAGTATGGTGTTATAGGCGTTTACGTTTTGCAGCAGCAATTTGTGATTGGCGCATACGGAAACCAGCTTTTTGCTTTTCGGTGGTCTTGTCGATGCAATAAACGCAAGAAACACCATGTTCGTAACTTGGTAGAGCAGACTCTTCAGGAGTTAAAGGCCAACCGCAAGCATGACATTTAATATTCACGCCTTCCTCTACACCATGAGTTACAGCAGTACGTCCGTCAAATACAAAGCATTCGCCTTCCCATAAGCTTTCATCAGCAGGGGTTTCTTCTAAGTACTTAAGAATACCGCCTTTAAGATGGTAAACCTCTTTAAATCCTTCTTGAAGAAGTAAAGAAGTTGATTTTTCACAGCGAATACCACCAGTACAGAACATCGCAATTTTTTTGTCTTTATGTTGCTCTAACTCTTTCTTAACGTATTCTGGAAACTCACGGAATGTTTCTGTTTTAGGGTCAATTGCACCCTTAAATGTACCCGCTTTATATTCGTAATCATTACGTGTGTCGATTAAAATTACATCATCACGTGCGATTAAATCATTCCATTCTTTAGGATCAAGATAGTGACCGACTAAGTCACGAGGTTTAACTTCAACACCTAAAGTCACAATTTCTTCTTTAAGTTTAATTTTCATTTTGCGGAAAGGTTTGTCAGAACTATGGGATTCTTTGTATTCCATAGCACCAAAGCCTTCATTGAGCAAAAATTGATGTAGTGTATCAATTGCTAAGCGATCACCAGCAACAGTACCATTAATTCCTTCACCTGCTACAATCAGAGTTCCACAAAGGTTAATTGTTTTCACTAAGTCTAATAAACGTTGTTGAAGATCGGCAGGATCTTGAACTTCTTTAAATTGATATAGTGCTGCAACAACCCAACCTGCGGTCGCTTGCTGTTCTACAGGTGCAAGCTGTTCTACAGTAGCGTTCATGGAAAACTCCAAATGTATTAATATAGAAATTTAAGGCGCATATTTTAGCGCGAAAATTAGTAATAAGCGAGAAAACCATAAAAAGTATATGGTTTATTTAAGGAGTTTGTTTTGAGTAATGATCATCGAACGCTCTCTCTCACCCCATGTGCAGGGCGTTGTTCAACAGTTTTTGGTGATCAGGTTTGTCGTGGTTGTCGCCGTTTTAACCACGAGGTGATTCAATGGAACACTTATACGGCAGAGCAGCGTTTGGCTGTATGGAAGCGTTTAGATGATCAATTGAATCAAATCTTAGTACCGATGTTGCCTCATGCAGACTTGCAGCATGTTGAAGGCTTTATTTTAAGTAAGCGTGTTCGGTTAATGGAAGGGGCGAGCCAGGGGCGTAAGCTTTACCATGCCTTAAAAATATGTGAAAAGAATAAACATCTAGCACACGAGAGTGGTTTGGGTATTTCGGAGTCTCAAGTCAAAACGATATGGGTTGAGTTTGAAAGACGTGTTTTAGCGTTGGCTAAAGCGAGCTATGAGCTGGCTTGGTTGCGAGCAGATGGAATTAGTCATCACTTGTTAACTATGTATGAAGAAGAATAAGTCTAGAGTAGAAAAAGACGTAAATAAAAAAGCTGCCTTTTGGCAGCTTTTTTTCATTAATTTTCTTTCGAATATTAACGTTTGATGTCGCGTTGAGTTTCACCAGTATAAAGCTGACGAGGACGACCGATTTTGTAAGGGCCGCTGTGCATTTCTAACCAGTGGCTGATCCAACCAACTGTACGAGCAAGAGCGAAGATTACAGTAAACATTTCTGTTGGGATACCAATCGCTTTAAGGATGATACCTGAGTAGAAGTCTACGTTAGGGTAAAGTTTACGCTCAACGAAGTACGGGTCGTTCAATGCGATACGCTCAAGTTCCATAGCAAGTGCTAATTGAGGATCGTTGATACCTAAAGCTTCAAGAACTTCGTCACAAGTTTGCTTCATTACTTTAGCGCGTGGATCGAAGTTTTTGTAAACGCGGTGACCGAAGCCCATAAGCTTAACTTCTTTGCGTTTAACTTTTTCCATGAACTCTGCAACGTTTTCAACGCTACCGATTTCATCAAGCATCTTAAGAACTGCTTCGTTTGCACCACCGTGAGCAGGGCCCCAAAGTGCAGAGATACCAGCAGAGATACATGCATACGGGTTTGCACCAGTAGAACCAGCAAGACGTACTGTAGATGTAGAAGCATTTTGCTCATGGTCAGCATGAAGCGTGAAAATACGATCCATTGCGCGAGCAAGAACAGGATTAACTTTGTAATCACGGTCAGCAGGAGTAGCAAACATCATGTGCAAGAAGTTTTCCGCATAACTTAAATCGTTACGTGGATAGATGAATGGTTGACCTACTGTGTATTTGTAACTCCAAGCAGCAAGTGTTGGAATTTTTGCAATTAAGCGAATTGCAGTGATTTCACGGTGGTTGATGTCTTCAATATCTAGGTTGTTGTGATAGAACGCAGATAATGCACCTACAACACCAACCATGATTGCCATTGGGTGAGCATCACGACGGAAACCATTGAAGAAACGGCTAACTTGATCGTGAACCATAGTGTGAGCACGTACTTTCGTATCAAACTCAACTTTTTGTTCAGCAGTTGGGAGCTCGCCATTTAATAATAAATAACAAGTTTCAAGGTAGTCTGCTTGAGTTGCTAACTGATCAATTGGGTAGCCGCGGTGTAATAAAATACCTTTGTCACCATCAATGAAAGTAATTTTAGATTCGCATGCGGCTGTCGCCATAAAACCAGGATCGAAAGTAAAATGACCTTCTTTCAGTATGCTGCTGACATCAATTACATCTGGACCTAAAGTGCCACTGTAGATTGGTAATCCAATTTCTTTGCCATCAAGATGTAATACGGCTTTTTTGCCATTTGCTTCAGACATTCAATAGATCTCCTGTCCTGGTGAATGTTGATCTGACTCGAAATCCTAATGTTCTCATGTGCGAATCAGACGGTGTCAAAATTTGCTATAAGATTAGTGAGTACTGAAATTTTGTCAATTATACTTATGGATAAAAAATGACGTTCCCACAGAGAGTTAGTCATCAAGACCCGAGCAAAAAAGTCAGTAAAATCACTGCATCGGGATGGTATAATAAGTCAATTCAACAAGAACGTGCAGAAAAAAAATGAAGGATGAGTACAATTGTAAGCAAATTTATAAATTGCAATTCAAAATAATAAGACGGTAGAAAATGCCAATCCCCTTAAAAAAATCATAAAACTCATGATGTAATTTCAAATTTATACTCAAAAAAAATTGTATTTCTATTTAGTTGTAACAAAGAATATTGTTCTTTTTTTAAGTTTAATTGTATAAAAAATAGCTTATCAGATGAGTTTAAAATCATAAGAACTGTTTTTAATGAAATTCACTTTCGAAAAACTAGTGTAGATCGCTTAATATCTATCTGAAATATAAGTCTGTTCACTTATTTGAAATGTGGCTCACATTGAAAATAGGAGAGTATTGCGATCATTTTTCTATTGATATGAGGAATTTATAACTTTATCTTTAGTCTAAAATCGGCTTATTTAAAAGAAATTTCAGAAAAAATGAAATTAAATAAAAAGTTATTTTAAACAAGGACATGATGTATATAGGTATAGTTTTTTTATTGACTTAATAATGTAATATTGTTTTGAATGATTCTTATTTAATGGTTTTTTGCTGAAATGGCAAAGTGGATTGTTTGTATTTTGATACTTCGCGTTTTATAATTCAGTGTCGTTTATAGGTTAGGCATGAGCTGTGCTTGCCTAACAATGCCAGCTTTCCTTGGAATTAATTCAACAAACTCCGGTCGGAGTTTCTACCTACAGGATGCCCGCTGTGAAAAGCAACAGACCTGTCAATTTGTCCATGGGTCAGGTGTTAGCGGTAAATTTACGCTCACCCGTGGCTATTGCATCAATTTTACACCGTTTATCAGGTGTCATCGTTTTCTTATTAGTACCAGTTCTCTTATGGATTCTAGATAAATCATTATCTTCACCAGAAGGATTTGACTACGTTAAAAATGTCGTTTTTGGAAATATCCTTGTACGTTTTGTTGTTTGGGTATTTGCAGCCGGCTTAATATTCCACTTCATTGCTGGAGTTAAGCACTTACTTGCAGATTTAGGTTTTGCTGAAGAACTGCAAAGTGGTCGTATTGCAGCGACAATTTCATTGATCTTATCTGTGGTAGCCATTATCGCAGCCTTTGTATGGATTATGTTCTAATGAAAAGTGCTACAGGTTTAACTGGTTCAGGTTCTCGTGATTGGTTTATCCAGCGTGTAAGTGCGGTTGTATTAGCAGCTTATACTGTTGTTCTTTTTGGTTGGATTCTCTGCAAAGGTGGATTTGACTATCAACAGTGGGCTGGTTTCATGATGACATTACCAATGAAGATTTTTTCTTTATTGGCAATTTTATCGCTTATCGCACACGCATGGATTGGTATGTGGCAAGTTTTCACTGACTATGTCACTACTCGTCAAATGGGTCCTTCAGCGAAAGGTTTACGCCTTGTACTGACGACGGCTGTCATTATTGCAGTGTTTGTGTACGCAATCTGGGGTATCCAGATTTTCTGGGCGAATTGATAGGAAGATATCATGGGCGCGATAACCCCTAAAGAAGATTATTCAAATATTCAAAACCTCACTTTCGATGCAGTTATCGTTGGTGGTGGTGGTTCTGGTATGCGTGCTTCTTACCAACTTGCTCAAGCAGGTTTGAAAGTTGCAGTACTTACTAAAGTTTTCCCAACACGTTCACATACAGTTGCTGCTCAGGGCGGTATTGGTGCGTCGTTAGGTAACATGCAAGAAGATAACTGGCACTTCCACTTTTACGATACGGTAAAAGGATCTGACTGGTTAGGTGACCAAGACGCAATTGAATTTATGTGTCGTGAAGCACCAAAAGTTGTGTATGAACTTGAACACATGGGTATGCCGTTTGACCGTAACGCTGATGGTACAATTTACCAACGTCCGTTCGGTGGTCACTCTGCGAACTATGGTGATAAACCAGTTCCACGTGCTTGTGCTGCTGCTGACCGTACTGGTCACGCATTATTACACACGCTTTATCAAAGCAACGTGAAAATGGGTACTCAGTTCTTCGTTGAATGGATCGCGCTTGATTTGATCCGTAACGAAGCAGGTGATGTTCTTGGTGTAACAGCGATTGACCAAGAAACTGGTAATATCGCAGTATTCCAAGCAAAAGCGACATTGTTTGCGACAGGTGGTGCTGGTCGTGTTTACCGTGCATCAACAAATGCTTATATCAACACTGGTGACGGTCTTGGTATGGCTGCTCGTGCTGGTATTCCATTACAAGATATGGAATTCTGGCAATTCCACCCTACGGGTGTTGCGGGCGCAGGCGTATTGTTAACTGAAGGTTGTCGTGGTGAAGGTGCAATCCTTCGTAACAAAGACGGCGAACCGTTCATGGAACGTTATGCACCAACTTTAAAAGACTTGGCTCCACGTGACTTCGTATCACGTTCTATGGACCAAGAAATTAAAGAAGGTCGTGGTTGTGGTCCAAAAGGTGATTATATCTTACTAGATATGACTCACTTGGGCGCTGACACAATCATGAAGCGTTTACCATCTGTATTTGAGATTGGTAAAAAATTCGCGAACGTTGACATCACTAAAGAACCAATTCCTGTAGTACCAACAATCCATTATCAAATGGGCGGTATTCCTACAAATATGCATGGTCAAGTGTGCTTACCTGAAGCAGGTACAGATAACTACACTAAACCTGTAAAAGGTTTCTATGCAATTGGTGAATGTTCTTGTGTATCAGTACATGGTGCAAACCGTTTAGGTACTAACTCACTTCTTGACTTGGTTGTATTTGGTAAAGCTGCTGGTGAGCACATTATCGACTACGTAACTAAGCATCATGGTGATGAATATGCACCACTTCCAACAAACGTATTAGAGCAAACTTTAGATCGCGTACGTAAATTGGATGAATCAACTTCTGGCGAAAATGCACAAGAAGTTGCTGATGCGATTCGTGATATCGTTCAAGACCACGCTGGTGTATTCCGTACTCAAGCTTTGCTTGATAAAGGTGTTAAAGAGATTCTTGCTCTTGAACCACGTGTGCGCAACATTCACTTGAAAGATAAATCTAAAGTATTTAACACTGCACGTGTTGAAGCGCTTGAAGTTGAAAACTTATATGAAGTTGCAAAAGCTACATTAATTTCAGCTGCTGCGCGTAAAGAGTGTCGTGGTGCGCATACTGTAGTTGATTATGAATTGCCAGCTGATCACCCAACTTATTCATACGGTCGCCGTGATGATGAGTGGATGAAGCATACTTTATGGTATTCATCAGATAACCGTTTGGAATATAAGCCAGTGCGCTTCAAACCGTTGACTGTTGATGCAATTCCACCAGCACCACGTACATTCTAATCGGGAGTATAAAGATGAGTAGAGGTACTCGTACATTCGAAATCTACCGCTATGATCCTGATAAGGATAAAGCGCCGTACATGCAAACTTTCAAGCTTGAATTGACTGATAAGCACCGTATGTTGCTTGATGCATTACTTGCTTTGAAGGTTCAAGATGAATCATTAACGTTCCGTCGTTCATGCCGTGAAGGTATTTGTGGTTCGGATGGTGTAAACATTAATGGTAAAAATGGTTTGGCTTGTTTATGGAATTTAAACGACCTGCCTGAGAAAATTGTAATTCGTCCATTACCAGGTTTGCCGGTTGTTAAAGATTTGGTTGTTGATATGAACCAATTCTATGATCAATATGACAAAATTCAGCCATTCTTGATCAATAACCAACCAGCTCCACCTAAAGAGCGTTTACAGTCTCCTGAAGAGCGTGAACACTTAAATGGTTTGTATGAATGTATTCTTTGTGCATGTTGTTCAACTTCATGCCCATCATTCTGGTGGAACCCTGATAAATTCTTGGGTCCTTCAGCATTGTTGAATGCATACCGTTTTATTATCGACTCTCGTGATACTGCTACTGCAGACCGTTTGGCTCGTCTTGACGATCCATTCAGTTTGTTCCGTTGTAAAGGTATTATGAACTGTGTGTCAGTATGTCCTAAAGGTCTAAACCCTACTAAAGCAATCGGTCACATCCGTAACATGCTATTAGATCAAGCGGGTTAATTCTGCACAAATAGAAAACGCGCATCCTTGATGTGCGTTTTTTTTTAATTTTATAATGTAAACTTTAGACTTTGGTCGAAAAGAGCGAGGATTTTATATATTGCACCATATATTAAAAGATAAAATCGCTTGTGTATTTCGCCAATTTATAGGTGGTATGTGTCAAAAAAATCAATCGTTGTTTAAGAACATGATACGATTTGCCACAAAGTTATAGGTGAAAAAAGCGTATACTAGTGAAATTAATTTAAGTAGCACGATCTTAGATCTGTGCTTAATTTTTATGGTTAAAGTCATTTTAGAAAAGTTAATTTTAAAGTTAATTTTTCTAAAAAGATTTGCAAAAAATTGCTCGGTTTTAATCGAGTATAAGGTGAGTGATGATGCCATTGAGGGCGTTGTGATTCATTAATTACCTATGGAGTTTTCTCTCTAGGTAGTATGACGCCCCATGGTCTTAGAGACCTGTTGGGTAAGTAATGCCTTTTTTACCAATTTGGCATTATGCATCATGGGTGTGCTTAAAAGGCAGCCTGTAATATTTTTTGCAATAGGAAATGGGTCCACAAATGCAAGAAGTTGCTGACGCATTGCGTCTTGACACTGAACTTTCCGCTGATAGTGCAGCGTATATTGAAGAACTTTACGAGCAGTACCTGACTTCCCCAACCTCTGTAGCTGAGGACTGGCGCCAATATTTCGATAAATATCCAAAGGGTGACCAACCACACAGCGCTGTGCGTGAGCAATTCCTATTACTAGGACGTAATGCTAACCGTGTTCAACCTGTTGTACAAAGTACTGTAAGTACTGAGCATGAGCGTCGTCAAATTGGCGTTTTACAACTTATTGCTGCTTATCGTAATCGCGGACATCAAAAAGCTAAATTAGATCCATTAGGTCTTGCTAAGCGTGAAGAGATTCCAGATTTAGATCTTTCAGCTCACGGTTTAACCAAATCAGATTTAGACACTGTATTTAATACCGGCAATCTTGAAATCGGCAAAAGCGAAGCAACGCTTGCTGAAATGATTGAAGCAATGGAAGCAATCTATTGTGGTTCGATCGGTGTTGAATACATGCATATCGTGGACACAAAAGAAAAACGTTGGATTCAACAACGTCTTGAAAGTGCCCGTGGTAAATTCAATTACACAAATGATCAAAAGAAAGGCTTCTTAGAGCGTTTAACTGCTGCTGAAGGTCTTGAAAAATATCTTGGTAATAAATACGTTGGTGCTAAACGCTTTGGTGTTGAGGGCGGCGAATCATTTATTCCTATGGTAAACGAGATTATTCAGCGTGCTGGTGCTGTAGGTTGTAAAGAAGTTGTTATCGGTATGCCACACCGTGGCCGTTTAAACCTTCTTGTGAATATTATGGGTAAAAACCCTGCGGACTTATTTGGTGAGTTCGAAGGTAAATCAATTCATAAAAAAGGTTCTGGCGACGTTAAATACCACCAAGGTTTCTCAAGTAATGTAATGACTCCAGGTGGCGAAGTTCACTTGGCATTAGCATTTAACCCATCTCACTTGGAAATTGTTGGTCCTGTAGTTGAAGGTTCTGTACGTGCACGTCAAGTACGTCGTAGAGACATTGGCGGTGATGACGTTTTACCAGTTATTGTTCATGGTGATGCGGCATTTGCAGGTCAGGGCGTGAATATGGAAACCTTCCAAATGTCACAAACTCGTGGCTATACGGTTGGTGGTACAGTTCATATTATTGTGAACAACCAAGTAGGTTTCACAACTTCTGATCCTCGTGATGCGCGTTCTACAGAATACTGTACAGACGTTGCTAAAATGATTCAGGCGCCAATTTTCCATGTAAATGGCGATGATCCTGAAGCTGTTATCTTTGCTACTCAATTAGCACATGATTTCCGCCACGAATTCCGTAAAGATGTTGTTATCGATTTGTTCTGTTATCGTCGTCGTGGCCATAACGAAGCAGATGAGCCATCTGGTACACAACCATTGATGTATCAAGTAATTGCGAAGAAAGCGACTACTCGTACACTTTATGCTGATCAACTTGTTCAAGAGAAAGTACTTGATCGTGCTGAAGCAGACCAAATGGTCGAAGATTACCGTTCTGATTTAGAAGCGGGTAATCATGTAGCAAATGCATTGATTCTTGAACCAAATACCAAAATGTTTGTTGATTGGACTCCATATTTGGGTCATGACTACACAGACGATTGGGATACTTCATTTGACTTAAATCGCTTAAAAGAATTAGGCGAGGGCATGAGCAAACTTCCTGAAGGGTTTGTAATGCAGCGTCAGGTTCAAAAAGTAATTGAAGATCGCGTAAAAATGCAAACTGGTGAAACTCCATTAAACTGGGGTGCAGCAGAAACTTTAGCTTATGCAACTTTATTAGATGAAGATTATCTAGTTCGTATTACTGGTGAAGACGTGGGTCGTGGTACCTTCTCACACCGTCATGCGAAATTGCATAATCAAGCTGATGGTTCAACTTACATTCCACTTTGTCATGTGAAAGAGAACCAACCACGTTTTGCGATTTATGACTCTCTTTTATCTGAAGAAGCAGTTCTTGCATTCGAATATGGTTACGCAACTACAATTCCTAAGAGCTTGATTATTTGGGAAGCACAATTTGGTGACTTCGTAAACTGTGCTCAAGTTGTGATTGACCAGTTTATTGCTTCTGGTGAGACTAAGTGGGAACGTGTTTGTGGTTTAACAATGTTGTTACCACACGGTTTTGAAGGTCAAGGCCCAGAACACTCATCAGCTCGTTTAGAACGTTTCTTACAGTTATGTGCTGAAGACAACATGCAAGTGATCACTCCAACGACACCTGCACAGATTTTCCATGCATTACGTCGTCAAGCTGTACGCCCAATTCGTAAGCCATTGATTGTAATGTCACCGAAATCTTTACTTCGTCATAAACTTGCTACTTCTACTTTAGAAGAGCTTGCAAATGGTTCATTCCAAACTGTAATTGACGAAATCGATCAAATTAACAAGTCAGATGTAACTCGTCTTGTACTTTGTGGCGGTAAAGTTTATTACGACTTACTTGAAAAACGTCGTGAACAAAACTTAACTAATGTCGCAATTGTACGTATTGAACAGTTGTATCCATATCCAGAGCAACGTCTTGCGGAAATCTTGGCTGCATATCCAAACGTGAAAGAACTTGTTTGGGCACAAGAGGAGCCGAAGAACCAAGGCGCATGGTTATTTATCGCACCGCGTTTATATGACGATATCTTAAAATCTGGCAAACAAATCCGTATCAGTTTTGCAGGTCGTGAAGCTTCTGCTGCACCAGCTTGTGGCTCACCGTACTTGCATGCAAAACAACAAGCTCAGCTAATTAATGATGCATTGGCAATCGAAGCTGAACAATCAGGAGATTCTCAATAATGGCAACCGAAATTAAAGCACCGGTATTCCCAGAGTCTGTTGCAGATGGAACCATCGCAACTTGGCACAAAAAGGTGGGTGAACCTGTATCACGCGATGAAGTAATCTGTGATATTGAAACCGACAAAGTTGTTTTAGAAGTTGTTGCTCCTGCAGATGGTAGCTTGGTTGCAATCATTAAAGATGAAGGCGATACAGTTCTTTCTGACGAAGTTATTGCTCAATTTGAAGCTGGTGCTGGCGCAGCTGCTGCTCCTGCAGCAGTAGAACAAGCAGTTGCTCAAACTCAAGCTGGTGCAGCTCCTGTTGTTGAACGTACAGAAACTGTTTCTGATCAAGCTCCTGCGGTTCGTAAAGCGTTAACTGAATCTGGTATTGCTGCTGCTGACGTACAAGGTACTGGTCGTGGTGGTCGTATCACTAAAGAAGATGTTGCAAACCATCAAGCTAAACCAGCTGCTAACGTTACTCCATTGAGCGTAGCTGTTGGTGAGCGTATCGAAAAACGTGTTCCAATGACTCGTTTACGTAAGCGTGTAGCTGAACGTCTTCTTGCTGCAACTCAAGAAACTGCAATGTTAACTACATTTAACGAAGTTAACATGAAGCCAATCATGGAATTGCGTAAGCAATATAAAGATGCTTTTGAAAAACGCCATGGTGCTCGTTTAGGCTTCATGTCATTCTTCGTTAAAGCAGCAACTGAAGCGCTTAAACGCTACCCAGCTGTAAACGCTTCAATTGATGGCGATGATATCGTTTATCACGGTTACTATGACATCGGTGTTGCAGTATCTTCTGATCGTGGTCTTGTTGTACCAGTATTGCGTGATACTGATCGTATGAGCTATGCAGAAGTTGAAGCAGGTATTGCTGCTTACGCTGGTAAAGCACGTGATGGTAAATTATCTATCGAAGAAATGACTGGTGGTACTTTCACAATCACTAATGGTGGTACTTTCGGTTCATTACTTTCAACTCCTATTTTGAACCAACCGCAAACTGGTATCTTGGGTATGCACAAAATCCAAGAGCGTCCTATGGCGGTAAATGGTCAAGTTGAAATCTTGCCAATGATGTATTTAGCACTTTCTTATGACCACCGTATGATCGATGGTAAAGAAGCTGTAGGTTTCTTGGTAGCAATCAAAGAATTGTTAGAAGAACCAGCTAAACTCATCCTTGATCTTTAATTTCTTCGAATAATATTACCGAGGTAGAGTGATCCTCTATCTCGGACCATGGAGATAAACAATGTCTCAACAATTTGATCTTGTTGTTATTGGCGGTGGTCCTGGTGGTTATGAAGCTGCGATTCGTGCTGCTCAACTAGGTTTTAAAGTCGCTTGTATCGAAAAACGTATTCACAACGGTAAGCCATCTTTAGGTGGTACATGCTTAAACGTAGGTTGTATTCCTTCTAAAGCATTACTTGATTCTTCTCACCGTTATGAAGATACAGTACATCACTTAGCTGATCACGGTATCACTACAGGTGAAGTGAATTTTGATCTTGCTAAGCTTCTTGCTCGTAAAGACAAAATTGTTGACCAATTAACTGGTGGTATCGATCAATTGCTTAAAGGCAATGGCATTGAATGGTTAAAAGGTACAGGTAAATTACTTGCTGGTAAAAAAGTTGAGTTCGTTTCTCATGAGGGTGAAACTCAAGTTTTAGAACCTAAATACGTTATTCTTGCGTCTGGTTCTGTACCTGTAAATATTCCAGTAGCTCCTGTAGATCAAGATATTATTGTTGATTCAACTGGTGCATTGAACTTCCCAGAAGTACCTAAGCGTTTAGGTGTAATTGGTGCAGGTGTAATCGGTTTAGAGCTTGGTTCAGTTTGGCGTCGTCTTGGTGCTGAAGTTGTTGTTTTTGAAGCAATGGATGCATTCCTACCAATGGCTGATAAAGCTTTGGCAAAAGACTACCAAAAACTTTTAACTAAGCAAGGTCTTGATATTCGTATCGGTGCTAAAGTTTCTGGTACTGAAATTAATGGTCGTGAAGTGACTGTTAAATACACTCAAGGCGGCGAAGAAAAAACTCAAACTTTTGACAAGTTAATCGTTTGTGTTGGCCGTAAAGCTTATGCTGAAGGTTTATTGGCTGAAGATTCAGGCATTAAATTGACTGAACGTGGTCTAGTAGAAGTAAACGATCACTGTGCAACTTCTGTAGAAGGTGTATATGCGATTGGTGACTTGGTTCGCGGTCCAATGCTTGCTCATAAAGCAATGGAAGAAGGTGTAATGGCTGTTGAGCGTATCCACGGTCATGCAGCTCAAGTGAACTATGACACAATCATTTCAGTTATCTATACACATCCGGAAGCGGCGTGGGTTGGTTTAACTGAAGAACAAGCTAAAGAAAAAGGTCATGAAGTTAAAACTGGTCAATTCGGTTTTGCTGTAAATGGTCGTGCTTTAGCAGCGGGTGAAGGTGCTGGTTTTGTTAAGTTTGTTGCTGATGCAAAAACTGACCGTTTATTAGGTATGCATGTTATTGGACCTGCTGCATCTGATATTGTACACCAAGGTATGATCGCTCTTGAATTTGTATCTTCAGTTGAAGATCTTCAGTTGATGACTTTTGGTCATCCAACATTCTCTGAAGTTGTTCATGAAGCTGCACTTGCTGTAGATGGTCGTGCAATTCACGCGATTCAACGTAAGCGTAAATAAAATAAAGAGCGGGTTCTCCGCTCTTTTTCACATTCGATGGTGTGATTAAAAAAGCATCAAGGTGAAAGACGTAGACAGCAATTTGTATATGTAACATGAGAATGTTGCGCAAATTGAAGACAACAAACAAAGTTAAGTAGGTAACTAAATGAACTTACATGAGTATCAAGCTAAAGCGTTATTGAAAGAATATGGTATGCCAGTACAAGAAGGTATCTTGGCTACCAATGCAGACGAAGCAGTTGCTGCATTTGAACAGCTTGGTGGTAAATTCGCGGTAATGAAAGCGCAAGTTCATGCTGGTGGTCGTGGTAAGGCTGGTGGCGTTAAAGTTGCAAAATCTAAAGAAGACGTTATCGAATTTGCAAACAATATCATTGGTACTCGTCTTGTAACGTATCAAACTGATGCAAATGGTCAACCAGTAAACAGCATCATTGTTGCTGAAGACGTATATCCAGTTGAGCGTGAGCTTTATTTGGGCGCGGTTGTAGACCGTTCTAGCCGTCGTATTACTTTCATGGCTTCTACAGAAGGTGGTGTAGAAATCGAGAAAGTTGCAGAAGAAACTCCAGAGAAAATTATCAAAGTTGAAGTTGATCCATTAGTTGGCTTACAACCATTCCAAGCACGTGAAGTTGCGTTTGCTTTAGGTTTGAAAGACAAGCAAATCGGTCAATTTGTAAAAATCATGACAGCTGCTTACCAAGCATTTGTTGAAAATGACTTTGCATTATTTGAAATTAACCCACTTTCAGTTCGTGAAAATGGCGAAATTTTATGTGTAGACGCGAAAGTAGGTATCGATTCTAACGCGCTTTACCGTTTACCTAAAGTTGCTGCTTTACGTGACAAATCTCAAGAGAATGAGCGTGAATTAAAAGCATCTGAATTTGATCTTAACTATGTTGCTTTAGAAGGTAACATCGGTTGTATGGTTAACGGTGCTGGTCTTGCAATGGCAACTATGGACATCATTAAACTTTATGGTGGTCAGCCTGCAAACTTCCTTGACGTTGGTGGCGGCGCAACTAAAGAGCGCGTAATCGAAGCGTTCAAAATCATCCTTGCTGATACATCTGTACAAGGTGTTTTAATCAACATCTTCGGTGGTATCGTACGTTGTGACATGATTGCTGAAGCGATTATTGCAGCGGTTCAAGAAGTAAATGTAACTGTTCCAGTTGTTGTTCGTTTAGAAGGTAACAACGCTGAGTTAGGTGCTAAATTACTTGATGAATCTGGTTTGAAATTAATTTCTGCAAACGGCTTGTCTGATGCCGCAGAAAAAGTTGTAGCTGCAGTTAAAGCGTAAGGGGAGTATCAATCATGAGCGTATTAATTAATAAAGACACTAAAGTATTGGTACAAGGTTTTACTGGTAAAAACGGTACTTTCCACTCTGCACAAGCTTTAGACTACGGTACAAAAGTTGTTGGTGGTGTTACTCCAGGTAAAGGTGGTACAACTCACCTTGACTTACCAGTATTCAACACAATGAAAGAAGCTGTACGTGAAACAAATGCAGATGCATCTGTAATTTATGTACCAGCTCCATTCGTTTTAGACTCAATCGTTGAGGCGGTTGATTCGGGTGTTGGCTTAATCGTTGTGATCACTGAAGGTGTTCCAACAATCGACATGCTTAAAGCAAAACGCTATTTAGAAACTAACGGTAACGGTACTCGTTTAGTTGGTCCTAACTGTCCAGGCGTGATCACTCCGGGCGAATGTAAGATTGGTATTATGCCTGGTCACATTCACCAACCAGGTCGTATTGGTATCATCTCACGTTCAGGTACATTGACTTATGAAGCTGTTGCTCAAACAACTAAGCTTGGTTTAGGTCAATCTACTTGTATCGGTATCGGTGGTGACCCAATCCCAGGTATGAACCAAATCGAAGCGCTTCAATTGTTCCAAGACGATCCAGATACTGATGCAATCATCATGATCGGTGAGATCGGTGGTACAGCGGAAGAAGAAGCTGCTGAATTCATCAAATCTAACGTGACTAAGCCTGTAGTAGGTTACATTGCTGGTGTAACTGCTCCTAAAGGTAAGCGTATGGGTCACGCTGGTGCGATCATTTCTGGTGGTCAAGGTACTGCTGAAGAGAAATTTGCTGCATTTGAAAAAGCAGGTATGGCTTACACTCGTAGCCCAGCTGAGCTTGGTTCAACTATGTTGCAAGTTTTAAAAGAGAAAGGTTTAGCTTAATCGCTTTACCCTGAATCTTAAAAAGCACCGCATCTGAAAAATGATGCGGTGCTTTTTTTATTTAAAAATAAGAGTTTTTATAAGTATAGCTAATTCATAAATAAAATTTTTAGGCAAAAAAATACGCAATGATTGGGGTGATCATTGCGTAGAACAACGAATCTGTAAAAACAGTTTCGGTTTAAGGAGAAATGTCGTGAGGCTCATATGATGTAACCTACATAGAGGATAATAGATAAAGTTAAGATATTCTTCATCGCTATTAGCGTTAATAAGTGTTACTTCACGTTAATAGGGTAAAAGCCTGTGAATGGCTATCAATACATTAGTAATTCTAAAAAATGAATATTATTGAATCTAATAAATAAAAAAAGCCCCGAAGGGCTTTTAGTTTCTAAAGAGAATTAAAATTTAAATAAACCTAAACCATCTTTAACTTCGTCTAAAGTCTGTTGAGTAATAAGACGGCACTTATCTGTACCTTGACGTAAAACATCCATAATATAGTCAGGATCTTTAGCAAGCTCTTCGCGACGTTCACGAATAGGTGTAATTAATTCTTTTAACACACCTTCAAGGCGTTTTTTAACCGTACCATCACCAAGACCACCGCGACGATAGTGAGCTTTTAATTCTTCAACTTCTTCTTTATTTGGGTCAAATGCATCTAAATATGTAAATACAATATTGCCTTCAACTTGACCTGGATCTTCAATACGAAGGTGATTTGGATCAGTGTACATCGCATTTACAGCTTTTTTAATGTCTTTATCAGAAGCATTTAAAACGATGGTATTGCCTAATGATTTAGACATTTTCGCTTTACCATCAAAACCAGGTAAGCGAGCCATATTAGAAAGCAAAGCTTTACATTCAGGCAAAAGATCTTGACCGATTTGGCGATTTACCCGACGTACGATTTCATTCGTTTGTTCAATCATTGGAATCTGATCTTCACCTACTGGAACCACAGTTGCTTTGAAAGCAGTAATGTCAGCCGCTTGTGCAACAGGGTAGCAGAGGAAACCAGCTGGAATGTCACGCTCGAAACCACGCATTTGAATTTCAGATTTAATGGTCGGGTTACGTTCTAAACGCGCAACTGTCACAAAGTTAAGATAGAGCATTGTAAGTTCATTGAGTGCTGGCAAGCAAGATTGAACACAAATAGTAGTTTTTGTTGGATCAATGCCTACAGCTAAATAATCTAGAGCAACTTCTAAAATATTACGACGAACTTTATCTGGATTATCTGCATTATCTGTTAATGCTTGTGCATCTGCTAATAAGAGGTGTTGATGATGGCTATCCTGTAAACCTACACGAGAACGCAAAGAACCGACAAAGTGCCCAAGATGAAGTTGTCCGGTTGGGCGGTCGCCTGTCAAAATAATTGGACGCTGATCAACATTACTCATTATTTATTCCACTATCGTATTAACTTAATCAGGGGTAGTAAGCCCTGTAATATAAAAGATTGGCATTATTGTACGGGAAATAAATTTTTTTCGTCAGCGATTGGGGAAACTTTTCTTAAAATAATATTGTGAATTTATTCAGTAAAATTACAGAAATTCAAAAAAATCATCTTACAATAGCCTTAATAAATACAAACTTGGATAAGAAATGGCGAGTGGCTTACTTTTATTACTAGATGATATAGCAACAATTTTAGATGATGTTGCTTTAATGAGCAAAATGGCAGCCAAGAAAACTGCCGGAGTTTTAGGTGACGATTTGGCCTTGAATGCTCAGCAAGTAACAGGTGTGCGTGCAGATCGTGAACTACCTATTGTTTGGAAGGTGGCCAAAGGTTCATTTGTTAATAAGCTTATTTTAGTTCCTTTAGCATTGTTAATTAGTGTGATTGCACCTTGGCTTATTAATCCGCTATTAATGCTCGGAGGCTTATTTTTATGTTATGAGGGAGTAGAGAAAGTTCTTCATACCATTATGCATAAAAAAGCTTCTACATCAGAGGAAGCAAAAGCAGAGCTTGAAAATGAAGAATTAGACTTAGCAACTTTTGAAAAAGAAAAAATAAAAGGGGCAGTAAGAACTGATTTTATTTTATCGGCTGAGATCGTGGTGATTACGCTCGGTACAGTTGCTACTGCTACTTTAATGACCAAAGTAAGCGTTTTAAGTGTTATTGCAGTTGTGATGACGATTGGCGTTTATGGCCTAGTTGGTATGATTGTTAAGATTGATGATTTGGGATTATATTTAACAGAACAGTCGACCTCATTTAAACAAACTATAGGTCGAGGCCTATTAGCTTTTGCTCCTATTTTGATGAAATTACTTTCAATCGTGGGCACTATTGCAATGTTTTTAGTGGGGGGCGGGATTATTAATCATACGATTCCGTTGCTTCATCACTTAACTGAAGACACAGTGGATCATGTGGAAACAATACCAGCGGTAGGTAATATCATTGGTGCTTTAACACCAACATTAATTAACTTTGGAATAGGACTGGTTGCTGGTGCAATTGTTTTATTAATTGTGAGCTTAATAAAAAAAATGTGGCCTAAAAAAGCATCGGGTTCATGATGCCATTCTAAAAAGAAGAGGGAAATTATGCGCTGGAAAGGTCGACGAATTAGTAGCAATGTTGAGGACCGTCGAGGTGGTGGCGGTGTTAGAGCTGGCGGTATTAGTATTATTGGTCTGGTTGTTGCATTTGTTGCGTGGAAGTTCTTTGGTGTTGATCCACAGCAGGCTTATCAAGCAACTCAGCAGGTTACTGCTTCACAACAATCAAATGCAACTGCGCCAGAAAGTTTAACAGCCGAGCAAAAAGAAGCCTCCGATTTTGTTGGAACGGTTTTGGCTGATACAGAGGACGTCTGGACTCCTATATTTAAACAGTTAGGTAAAAGCTATACACCACCTAAATTAGTTTTATTTAGTGGAATGATTCAGTCAGGATGTGGCACAGCTCAATCTGCGATGGGGCCATTTTATTGTCCTGCAGATCAAAAGGTTTATATCGATACAGAATTCTTTAAAGATATGCGTCAGCAAATGGGAATTTCTGGTGAACAAAACCAAACTGAACTTTCAAGACAAGATCAAGCTGGAGATTTTGCTCAAGCTTATGTTGTCGCACATGAGGTAGGGCATCATGTTCAAACTTTGCTTGGTATCTCATCGCAAGTACAGCAAGCTCGTGCACAAGTCAGTCAAAGAGAAGGTAATCAATTATCTGTTCGTCAAGAATTACAAGCTGACTGTTTAGCGGGCATTTGGGCGAGTCATAATCAACAGCGAACTCAATTTTTAGAGCAAGGTGACATTGAAGAGGCTATGGATGCTGCTCAAAAAATTGGAGATGATTATTTACAAAAGCGTTCTACAGGTCAGGTCGTTCCGGATAGCTTTACTCATGGTAGTAGTGAACAGCGAATGCACTGGTTCCAAGTGGGTTTAAAAACTGGTGATATTAACCAATGCGATACTTTTAACAATCCAGTTTAAAAAATTATAGGATGAGTCTTGTTAAACATATTTAATAAGCTCATCTTTTTCTTTAGATTAAAACTATAAATAATGTTAAGAAATTTAACTGATTGATAGATTGTTCTATCAATTCGGTAAACTTGTGTCCTAATTTCTATTTTTTATGATTATGGCATTGTTTATGTCAGCTTTTTATTGAGTTAGGTCGATTTAGCAAAGTTTTTATTTGGTCGTTGACCCAGAAGAAGGGTATTCATGGGTAATTTTTTTCTACTACAAGCATTCACTGTGGTTTTTGCATTATCAATAGCAACCACTATCTTTAATAAGCGTATTTTAGGCTTTCCACAGGCGATTGGCGTACCTCTGGTTTCAGCAATTTTTGTCTTTATTCTACAGTGGGGTGCCAGCCTACTAAATGGTAACCAGTTTATTACCATTAACATTCATAATATTGAGGAAGCTGTACGCCATATCGATTTTTATGATTTTTTAATTAATGGTGTTATTTGCTTTATTCTAACTTCTTCTGCACTTAAATTTAAAATTTCAGATCTAAAAAGTTATTGGAAACAAATTAGTATTTTGGCAACAATTGCCTTAGTGCTTTGCGCCGTATTATTTGGCAGTTTACTCTACGGATTCCAATTACTGGTTGGATATCATGTGCCAATTCTGGTGCTGTTACTTTTAGGTGCAGCTTTAGGGGCAACAGACCCAATTGGTATTAAAGGTGTGCTTAGTTCTATTCGCGCACCACATCATTTAATTGTTAAATTAGAAGGTGAATCATTATTTAATGATGCAATGTGTATTGCATTGTTTATGACTTTACTTAATGTTTTACAGGGTGAACATTTTTCATTAGTAGCGACATTAGAAGCTCTACTTTATGAAATTGTTGTCGCCGTCGGGATTGGTTGGGCATTTGGGGTAGGGGTGTTGCGTCTATTACGTGGTAAACACGAAATGGAGTCCCTGATTTTAACAACAGCTTTACTTGCAAGTGGAGCATATTTGGTTGCTTTGTTTGCACATGCATCAGCACCGATTGCTTGTGTAATTGGCGGTTTAATTGTTGGAAACAAATGGAAGGAAATACGAGAAGAGCGAGAGATTCAAGAAGTTAATCATTTCTGGCACACTGTAGAAGGAATCATTAACTCATTCTTATTTACTTTAATTGGCTTAGAGTTATTTATTCTTGATCTAAACTTTAGCCTGATTTTAGGCGGTATTGTTGCATTCTTTATTCTTCATATTTCTCGTTTTGCTGCCAACTTTATGTCTTTTGCTTTCTTCCCAACAATGCGTAAGACCAAAAGTTACAATGGTAGTTTAACTATTTTATCTTGGGGTGGGGTACGAGGAGGAATTTCACTTGCATTGATTTTGGCAGTAGCCAATATCCCTGCCTTAAGTCCCTATAGTAGTATCCTGATTGGATATACATTTATTAGTGTATTGTTATCAGGTATTGTTTGCGGCCTAGGCTTACCAGCTGTGATGAATGCTTTTTATTACAACCCCAACGAAGAAACTGAAGGCTTAAAAGGCTTCTATCAAAGGTTGTGCCATAAGATGAACCGAAGAGGTTTTCAGTATATTGTGGGGGAGGATGCGCTGGGTAGAGAAACAATCACCGTTTATAATCCAGATATTCTTGTAGACCAAAAAACTGAGGACGGAATTGCGACAATGCATGACCCGAATAAGTTACAAGAAGTAAAAAGATTTGAGAGTCCTGATAATTTCTAAATATAAACAGTTTTAAATTTTATAAGATATTTAAAAATGAGGTTTTAGTGTAATAGTAAAATATTACCTAGAGCCTTTTTTTTCTATATATATCATTAATAATATATTTTATTTTATTAAGATATTAATAATTGTTATATGAATATTTTAATTAAATTATTTTTCAACAAATGGTAAATAGAAAAATAATAAATTTGTTTTATATATAAAACGTTTAACGTGATTTTTCATTAAATTGACATAAGAAAAACTTAACAAAGACTTATATATAATTTCTATTAATTAAAATTTTTCCTTTAGGTACTTTAGTATTTGTTTTTTTTATTTTAAAGTGTTTAATGTAAAAATGATCACATTACTTAATGTTTTTAAGTTGTAGGTCAAAAACTTAGAAAGATTAAGTAAAAAGAATTATACATAAAATCATTTAAATCAATAATATAAAAGGAATATAGATATGCCTGAAATACAAATTATTGCTAAGGACAATCATAAAACCTTAGCAACAACAGAGGGAACTTCTGCAAAACTTTCAGAAGCATCGGTCGTATTGGTAAAAGTAGCTGCCAGTGATGTGTTGGTAGTAAATAGGGAGGGTACCAATGCAGTTGTTCGGCTAAAAAATGGCCAAACCATTGTTATTGAAGACTTCTTTAGTGGAACAGCTGAGCCTAAAGATAACAGCCTAGTTTTTCAAGATGAAAATGGACAGTTGATTTGGGCAAAATTCAAAGATGCTGAAAATGATGCGGACGCCGATGCTGATGCAGACGCTGATGCTGATGCTGACAGTGATGTGGAACCACAAGCACTGGTAGCTGAGGATTTACCTGCTGCTTTACCGGCAGAAGCACCACAAGAGTTGGTATCTGACGTTATTTACCAGCCTATTTCCTCAATAGAACCATTACTTTATCACGATGCAGGTGTAAACCCATGGTTGTGGGCAGCTATTCCTTTAGTTGCGGGCGGTATTATCGCTGCAGCATCGAATAGTGATAATGATGATGACTCAACACCTGCTGACACCACTCCACCAAATACAGATGGAGTCACTTTCTCGGTTGATCCTGTTACTTCAGATAACGTAATTAATGCATCAGAAGCAGCAGGTAATGTCACGATTACTGGTGTTCTGAAAAACGTTCCTTCAGATGCGGCTACTACAGCCGTTACAGTTGTTATTAATGGGGTAACTTATAATGCAACTGTAAATAGTGCAGCAGGTACATGGACAGTAAGTGTACCGGGCAGCGGGTTGATTGCTGATACAGATAAAACGATTGATGCCAAAGTAACCTTTACTGATGCAGCAGGTAATAGTAGCACTGTTAACGATACTCAAACTTATACGATTGATACGGCTGCACCGAATGCACCGGTGATTGACCCAGTTAACGGGACAGACCCGATTACAGGTACAGCAGAACCTGGTTCAACAGTAACTGTGACATATCCAGACGGTAGTACAGCAAGTGTTGTAGCAGGACCGGACGGTACGTGGACTGTGCCAAACCCTGGTCTGAATGATGGCGATGAAGTTGAGGCGATTGCTACAGATCCAGCAGGCAATCCATCAGGCCCAACAACAGCTGTTGTTGACGCAGTTGGTCCAAATACGGATGGTGTTAACTTTGCTGTTGATTCGGTAACAGCTGATAATGTGATTAATGCATCAGAAGCAGCAGGTAATGTCACGATTACTGGTGTTCTGAAAAACGTTCCTTCAGATGCGGCTACTACAGCCGTTACAGTTGTTATTAATGGGGTAACTTATAATGCAACTGTAAATAGTGCAGCAGGTACATGGACAGTAAGTGTACCGGGCAGCGGGTTGGTTGCTGATACAGATAAAACGATTGATGCCAAAGTAACCTTTACTGATGCAGCAGGTAATAGTAGCACTGTTAACGATACTCAAATTTATACACTGGATACGACAGCACCAGCAGCACCAGTGATTGACCCGGTTAACGGGACAGATCCAATTACAGGTACAGCAGAACCTGGTTCAACAGTGACTGTGACTTATCCAGATGGTAGTACGGCA
>NZ_JAVIMC010000096.1:0-37446 GCF_031196995.1 Acinetobacter sp. 12966 | reverse complement strand
TGGCCCTGCAGGTGCAACAGCTGCAATCTATGCTGCACGTAAAGGCATTAACACAGGTATCGTGGCTGAACGCTTTGGTGGTCAGGTCATGGATACCATGGACATTGAAAACTTCACTTCTGTGCAAAAAACTCAAGGTCCTAAGTTTGCTGCTGAAATGGAAGCGCATGTTCGTGAATACGATGTTGATATCATGAATTTGCAACGTGTCAGCAAAATCGTTGGTGCAGATCAAACTGCAAATGGCTTGGTTGAAGTTGAACTTGAAAACGGTGCAAAGCTTGAATCGAAAACAGTGATCCTTTCAACAGGTGCACGTTGGAGAGAGATGAATGTACCGGGTGAGCAAGAATACCGTACCCGTGGTGTCGCGTACTGCCCACACTGTGATGGTCCGTTGTTCAAAGGTAAACGTGTTGCTGTGATTGGTGGCGGTAACTCAGGCGTAGAAGCTGCAATTGATCTTGCAGGGATTGTTGAGCATGTAACTCTGGTTGAGTTCGACACTAAACTTCGTGCAGACCAAGTGTTGCAAAACAAATTGCATAGCTTGCCAAACACAACGGTGATTATGAATGCCTTAAGTACCGAAGTGTTAGGCGACGGATCACAAGTGACTGGCCTTAAATATAAAGACCGTGCCACTGATGAAGAGCATGTGGTCGAGCTTGCTGGGATCTTTGTGCAGATTGGTTTATTACCAAACACTGACTTCTTGAAAGACAGTGAAGTTGAATTAACCAACCGTGGCGAGATCATTGTGAATGACCGCAACGAAACCAATGTGCAAGGTGTATTTGCTGCGGGTGACTGTACCACTGTACCTTACAAGCAAATCATTATTGCTACAGGTGAAGGCGCTAAAGCATCACTCTCTGCGTTTGATTACATCATCCGTTCTGGGCAGTAAAACCTAGTCAAACCAGTACGATTTAACCCAAGCCTAGCATTACAAAATGCTAGGCTTTTTTAATATTAGAGTTACAACTCTTTAACAATTTTCGATCTTTATTAATCAGTTAGTTTATGTTTATATTTTAGACATCCATAATTTTGGATGCCATAAATTAGAAGGAAAAACACAATGAATAAATTACTTGTTGCTTTAGGTCTTGCTGCGACCGTTGCTCTTGTTGGATGTAATAAAGATAAAGCTCCAGAAACAGGTGCGACAACGGGTGAACACTTAGAAAATGCTGCTCAACAAGCAACTGCAGATATCAAATCTGCTGGTGACAAAGCTGCAGACGATATTGCTACTGCAACTGATAATGCTGCTGAAAAAATCGATGCTGCAACCGACCATGCTGCTGACGCAACCGCTGATGCTGCTGCGCAAGCTGAAGCGACTGCACGTAAAGCAACTGCCGATACAGCTCAAGCTGTTGAAAATGCAGCTGCTGATGTGAAAAAAGACGCTCAACACTAATCGTCTTTAGTATAAAAAAGCCCCTATTGACTAGGGGCTTTTTTTGGCTTTTAAAAATCTTTTATGAAATTAAGCCTTCATCACGCATCGCAATTTGTACAGATTGACGCTCTGCAACTTTATTACGTAATGCAATAATATGCTTATACGGTGTTAAATCGTGCTCAATTGAGTTTGACCAATTTGTTAAAACAAATAGATAAGCATCTGCTGGGCCGAAATTATCATTTACCAAATAATCATAATCAGATTCAGCCAAATAATTATCGATATATTTTAAAAGACGGTCGATTTCTGCATAAGCTTTAGCTTTTTCATCACTTGTTAATGGTGCGCCAAAGAATACTGCATAGGCATCATGTAACTCAGAGTTCAAATACCCCAACCACTCCAATACTTTCGCACGGCCCATTCCTGATGGCGGAATCAAATCCTGCTTAGGATCATGCTGAGCAAGAAACGGTAAAATCGCAACGTTTTCGGTTAACATTAAGCCAGGATTAATTTCTAAAGCTGGTACATATCCTTTTGGATTAATCTCGTAATAATCTGCGCCTTTTTCTGTTTTATGTGTTTTTAAATTTACTCGTTCTAAATCAAAATCAACATTAATTTCATTTAAAATAATATGTGCAGCTAAAGAACATGCGCCTGGCGAATAATATAATTTCATATCTGATCCTTGTTATCTCATATTAACGTTTTAAATTGCTTCTAGAAAACCTGCAAGGTTTGCACAATTCCTTAATTGTAAAAAAGCGTAAACTTATAAAATACTTACACCATCTAATATTCTTGAAAAAGTTATTCCTTGCAAGTTGTCTTGCGTGACGATTGTTTAAAATATGATAAAACACATTTACGTCACGCAATTTTCCGTTAATTACGCTTAAAAAGCTGACTAAGCCAATTCATTAATTCATTTAAGAAATCAAAGATCCCTTTTTTCTTATCATCGTCAGGATGGCTTGAGTCTTTTCCATTTAAATCCAGATCGACAATTACAGGGTCATGGTCCGAAGAACGATAAGCATCTTCACCATAAAACAGTGCCTTTTGCTCATCAGTTTTATATTCTTCGTTGTAGTCTAAAACGGTTGGCTCATCTGCATTGATATGCCATGCAAAGGTTCTCACTACTTTTGGATATAAAGATGCATCCGCAATTGCATGGTCTAAGTTACCTGCTCCACCATTTCCATTGGCATCACTCGCAACACCAAATACATAGCTATATGCCTGAGCACCCTGTCCTACCTTAGCGTCATTCAGCAAAACTTTGTAGTTTGCTTTTTCAAATGACAAAATAGGTTCTTCTTTTGCGTAACTGTTCATATCCCCTACAAGTAAAGCATTTTGCTTAGGCACTTGAGTTGGATTTTTCGCCAACCACTGCACAATTTGATCTACTGCTTTCACACGAGTCGGGTTCCAACAGCCTTGACCATCTTTTTGGTCTGCATCAGTAGAGCTAGCATCCACTCCGCTACAGCTTTTCGATTTCAAGTGATTTGGAATAACGGTAAAGGTTTTATTACCACGAACGGCTTGGAAACTTTGCGCCAATGTTGTTCGGTTCTTGTCGCCTAAATCAAGCACAACAGGTTTATTCAAAGGCTTAACACGCTTGCTGTTATAAATAATAGCAACCGCGATTGCATCACCACCTAAACGGTCTAAGTTTTCAGGAACAACGTATTTCCAATCACTACCTAAAGCACTGGTTAAATGAGCAATTGCACTGTTCGGGCCATAACCATTGTTAGCAATTTCCATTAAACCGTAAACATCGGCATCAATCGCTTTGAGTGCACTCACAATTTTACGGTGCTGTTTATCAAACTCAGCTTGTGTTGTTGCACCACGTTCTGTTGGAAAACCAGTTGCACCATTGTCATAGTTCAAAACGTTAAATGAAGCTACACGAATGTGATTAGCATTTTTGGTAATGACACTTTGACGCGGGTTTGTTTGAGTAATCACTTCAGGCTGATTACGTCCAAGCACTGGTTGCACACGCCAACCATTAAAACGGTATTCCAAAATACCTTCAGTATTTTTAAGTTGATAACCTGAACGTAGCGTATTGGCAGCGCTAAAATTTGTCGGTAACCATGGAGTACGGTTTTGGTTGTTATAGCCGTCATCAAAAATAATTTTCGACAATAAATTTTTCTGAGCAAGAGCTTTAGCTTCAGGAGATAACGCTGGATATAAATTAGTCGGAATATATAAGCGACCTAAGCTTAGAGATAACTCACCATAACGGCCATAATTGTAGTTCTCGCTTACCGTTAAAGTCTGAGGTAATTTGACCAACATACCTTGATAACGCTGCGGAGAATGGGTTGAACCACCCGTTAAGCTAGCAAATGGGAGTTCAAGGCTAATCGGCTGAACTTGATTTGCCATATTGCTATTACAAGTTTGAATATCTTGTTGTAATTGATCTAATTGCAATTGGTTTTGATAAGTCGTTAAACGACCACGCAAAATAACTTCATCGCCAATTTGTCCACCTTTTACAGCGCTGCTATTTGGAATATAAACAAAAATAGCATTGCTAACATTCGCACGTGCTTTCGTATCTGGTGTCTGAACATAGAAGCCAGAAAAACCATTGGCATAACGATAATCAGCAGTAATCACCCCACGCACTGTATAAGTCTGGTCTTGAGTTGATGTAGCTAAATCAGCAATTGGTGTATCTGAGCTTGAACAACTTACTGTTTCAACAGGAGGCTGAGTTGTAGAACCTGATAAATTTGAAAAGTCATTTCGATTTGCCCAAGCCGACCATGAACGGTCCAAATCAAATGCTGCAGTTGCATCAATACTTAAAGCTGGGTTCTCAGTTTCAATACGCTTAAAACTATTTCCTAAGCTCGAAACGGCTGTTCCCCATCCTGCTTCTGGTCGCTCGCCAATACGCCCAAAACGGTCTACAGGTGTGCCTTTGTACACAAGCACAACGGCATCATCACCGTTAAAAGATAATGCAGCGACCTGATCGACTTTACTACCAAGTTCAGCCTGCAACTCAGAACGGCCTACCAAAAACTTCTGCTTACTAGTTAACGATCCTTGTAAACGGAAAGTTGCTGTTTTTACTGTACCGCCATTATTAAATTGTTGAATTTCATAGTCGGCTAAGTTAACTGTAGCGCCATCTGGATTATAAATTTCCAAACCTTTGCGGTTACTACTGCCGTCAACATATTGACTAAACATGAGCTGTGCTTGTGCCCAAGGACTATACGTAAAAGCACCAAGTGCCCCTAATAGCACAGAAAGTGTGCGTAATTGAAAGTTTTTCATGAGTAAATATGTTCATTTGAAATTTATATAGATTCTTAGATTAAATATTGAACATGACATCTACATGAAGAAAAACACCGAAACATTTGACTTGACCACATGAAGACTTAAAATACCGCATTTGAATTTCAATATTGCCAAGGTTATGTCGATCGATCAGTTAGAAACGCAAATTGCAGACTTAGACAATTTGCCTGAACACCGTGAAATTGTGACGTTTATGCGTCGTTCAGCACCACTTAATACGTCTCAACGCACGGCATTAGAACAACATCGCGATTTAATTTTGGAATATCCTGTTGGCGACTTACGCCAACATTTCGAACATCCAGAACGTCCTTTAACTGTTGAAATCGGTTTTGGTATGGGTCGTTCATTAGTGCTTATGGCAAAAGCCAACCCTGAACGCAACTATGTGGGTATTGAAGTCCACGTACCTGGTATTGCTCAGTGTCTTTATGAAGCAGGTATGGCGGAACTTAAAAACTTGCGTGTACTTGATGCAGATGCGATTCAGGTTTTACGTGAAATGCCAGACAACAGTATTAACTGTGTACAACTTTACTTTCCAGACCCTTGGCAAAAGAAACGTCATTTTAAACGCCGTTTTGTTATTCATGAGCGTATGCAATTGGTTGAACAGAAACTTGAACTTGGCGGCACATTCCACGCAGCAACAGACTGGGAACCGTATGCAGAATGGATGCTTGATATTTTAGATAACCGTCCAGATCTTGAGAACTTGGCAGGTAAAGGCAACAGTTACCCACGTCCAGAATGGCGCCCAGTGACTAAGTTTGAACGCCGTGGTATTGAGTCAGGTCATAAAATTAATGACTTTATCTTTAAAAAGATTAAGTAAATAATAAAAAAGGCTTAGTCATAAACTAGGCCTTTTCTTTTTTATATAAAAAGAAATTAAATATATATCTGATCTATAGTATTTCTTCTTTCTAATTAATAATTGCCAATCTAAGCGAATCTAGCTATTTATAGAAACTGGTACTTGCCATACTAAAAATTGCTAAGGACAACAACACTATGTTAAAAATTTTAGGGCGTGATAACTCCATTAATGTTCGCAAAGTCTTATGGTTGTGCGAAGAATTAAATCTTGAATATGAAAGAGAAGATTGGGGACGAGGCTTTCGTTCAGCACAATCACCTGAATATTTACAATTAAACCCAAATGGTCAAATTCCTGTTGTTTTAGATGGCGATTTAGTCCTTTGGCAGTCCAACTGTATTATCCGTTATTTGGCAAATGCTTATGACAAAGAGCATCTGCTTTACCCTACTCAAGCTAAAGAAAGATTCTTTGTTGATCAGTGGATTGATTGGCAAGCCATCGAGCTGAATAACAGCTGGACTTATACCATTATGTCTCTCTTGAGACATTCTCCAGATCATCAAGATCCAAACTTATTACAACAAGGTATTGATGACTGGAATCATCATATGCAGATTCTTGACCAACAGCTTGCAAAAACTCAAGCCTATGTTGCAGGAACTGAGTTTACCTTAGCCGATATTCCAATTGGTCTATCTGTACAGCGCTGGAAAGCCACTCCTTTTGACCATCCAACACTTAAACATGTCGACCAATATTTTGAACTATTAAATCAGCGTGCTGGCTTCTTAAAATGGGGAAATAACGGCGAACCTTAATTTTAAAATCAGCTTTAGTCCGAGTGATGCTGTTTCACAATGCCATCACTTAAAAGTTGATAGACCTGTTTTAAATCATCTCGCCCTGCTTTAGCCAATAGATCCTCATGCATTGCCAAGATATTCTGATCCCCCCTTACCGCAGGCCCAGTTTGCATTTGCTTTGGATCATTTTCAGTCGCTTTTTTTGCTGTTTCCAAAATTAAAGGATAGAGCAAACTAAAGTCGACCTGCTCTTTATCTACTACCTGCTTTGCCATATCAAAACAGTAATTAGTAAAATTACAAGCAAATACAGCTGCCAAATGTAAAGTTAAACGCTGTTTTGAGGTGTATTGATATACTCGCCTACTTAGGCTATTTGCTAAATCTGAAAGTAGTTCTTGATCAGTATCTGTTACCGCTTCAACAAATAGCGGTGTTGCAGACCAGTCAACGTCTCTTTCAAGGCTAAATGTTTGTAATGGATAAAATACCCCTGCTTTTTTGTGCACATGACTGATGACTTCAATATCTGTACTACCAGAGGTGTGAACCATAAGTGTTTCAGGAAACAATTCATGAATCTGTTTTACAAGCTCTGCAATGGCACTATCTGAAACCGATAAAATAATAAGATCGGTCGGTTGAAATTCGCGAAGAGCTTCACATGCTTTTGACTGAAATTGCTCTGCAAACTTTTGGGTTTTCTCAAAATCACGCGCATAGACTTGTACGATGTGATGACCTTGAGCCAACAGTACCTTTGCTAAATGAAAGGCAACTCTCCCACTTCCAACCAAACTGATTTTCATATCAACCCAACACTATTTGTTCCAACAAAAAAGCTTCTCAAAATGAGAAGCTTTTTTCAAATTAAAATAACTAATTTTTCATAAATCAGAACATTATTGAGCTACTGAAAACTCAATACGACGGTTTTTAAAACGTCCTTCTTCTGTCGTGTTCTCTGCAACAGGCTGATCAGAGCCATGACCTTGTGCAACTAATTTAGATCCATCTACACCTTTAGATGTTAAATAGTCGACTACTGCTTGAGCACGGCGTTGTGATAAAGCTTTATTTGCCGCAGCGTTGCCTGTTGAGTCAGTATGACCACCCACATTTAATTTTACATTAGTCACTTTATTTAAAAGTGTTGCAGCTTGATCAAGAATAGCTTTGTTGTCTGCTGGAATATCGCTTGAACCACTCGCAAAATTAATGATTTGCAAGTTAAGCGCTTTCACTAAAGCATTTACATCGACATTATTCGGGTCAATTGAGCCTAAAGCAGTTTGCGAAGCAGTTAAGCTATTACTTACAGATTGCTCAGCTGTTTCTGGTGCTGTAGAAACGACTTCAGTGTGAGGAACAAGTGCTTTTACTTTTGCGGTTAATGCTGCTAACGCTGCTGCATCACCTGCTTTCAAAGTAATTTTGTCACCTATCCATTCTAAAGATGCATTTGGCACACCTTTTAATGCACCAAGTACGCCCGCAAGCGCATCTTTGTCTGTAAATCCAGCCGCATAAGTTTGACTAGTATCAACGTTACAATCTTGGGTTGATGAGAAAACCTGTTTAACTTGGGTTTGTAGTGTTGCTAAGAATCCTTGATCTCCAATACCTGCCTGACACTGGCTCACAGCACCTTTATCATCTGTGCTTAATGTTAAACTCGCGGGTGCAGCTGCGGTAGTAGCTTCAACACCACTTGCACCCATTGGTTCTGGTGCTGGCACAGCCTCCTTATGTTGGCAAGAACGCCATAACCAAGCAATGATAAGACCCAGAATAATGAGTGCAATAATAGGCAAGAATCCACGAGATTTGCCTGTATTTTCAGTCGCAGCGGCAAGTGGTGGTGCTGTTGACGGTGTAACAGAAGACAAGCCTGCACCAAGCCCTAGTGGCGCTAATAGGCCAACAGCCCATCCCGGCAAATGTGAACGAATTGTTTCTGCATGCTGACGTAAATAATTCACAATACTTTGTTGATCATTTCCGGCAACATCCGAAATTGCATTAAGGCTGGGTTTAATTGCACTATTGAGTGTACTTTCGATTTCATTATTTGGTGCCGTACCGCTTAAATGAGTAAGTACCGTATTCTTGATTTGGTCATTATGAGAAAAGAGGTCTGATAATGAAGGAGTCAAACTATTTTTTAATTGTCCAATAAGATCAGGTTTAGCAGCTAACAATGAAAGTAAAATTGGATAAAACTTAGATAAAGCATTCGTTTTTTCGCCTAGGTATCCGTCCTGATTATTTAATATAGTTGATGATACTTTTTCTTTAAGCAGTTCTATAGGGTTTATCGACATTGGTTATTCTCCCGAATTTTATACGTCGTAACCAGCAACTTTTGATTATTCAAATACTTCTCTGTGCTGATAGTTTTTTATTCTAATCTGCGTTCAATCTTTTATTGTTTTTTAAATAATTTATATACAAATTTGCATCTAGTCTTTACAAAACAGGCAGATCTTATTGATCTACCTGTTTATATTTTAAATTTACTTTAAATAACCGTTTTATCAGTTAGCAAAAGTTTGAAGTACTTTACCGCTAAGGTTTTGACCCAACAATGGAGTATTTTTCCCTTGCGATAAAATCGTGTCTTTGCTTACTGTCCAGCTTAATTCAGGATCAACTAATACCCATCCTGCTTCATCTTTCCAACGCGTAGTCATATTGGCAACCTGCGCAGGTACGCTAGTCACTTTTTCCACCCACTCTAAAGGTTCAAATAAGCCTTCATTAATGAGTTGAATGCCTAAAGATACATAAGTATCAAAAGCAGTAATGCCCGGTTGAGTTTCAGCAAATGGTGCCATTTTTGCGGAGCTGCTTAAAGGTTCGTGATGCGTACAAATTGCATCAATCACGCCCTCTTTTAAACCTTGACGTAAAAGTTCTTTATCTTGCTCAGAACGCAATGGTGGACGAACATGTGCTAGCGAATTGAAACCATCAGTTAAGTGTTCAGTTAAATGCAACTGATGCATTGCTACATCGGCAGTCACAGGTAAACCTTTTGCTTTTGCTGCGCGGATTAATTCAACCGATGCACCACAAGATAACAAACCAAAGTGAGCTTTTACGCCAGTTGCTTCAATCATAAGCAAATATTTCGCAATCGCCACAGTTTCAGCAATTGCCGGAATCATTGGCAAACCTTGGCGAGAAGCAATAAAGCCTTCGTGTGCACATCCGTCTTTAGCAATCTGTGGCTCTTCAGCATAAAACACAACCGTTAAACCAAGACCCGCTGCATATTCCAAGGTACGAATAACTACATCGTCATTTTCAAAAGCAGCATTCGCATTAGAAACAGCAGTACAACCACCTTTTTTCAGGCCCGCCATGTTTGCTGGTTGCTTACCATTTAAACCTTGGGTCTGAGCACCAATGATATGCATGTGAATGCCCCCATCATGCCATGCCTTTTCAATCAAGCCATGAATGAGAGCACCGTTGTCTTGTACAATCGGCTTTGAATCAGGTGGTGTAATCACATGCAAAATACCATTGGCACGTGCTGCCTTACCTTCCGATTTCAATGTTCCATGTTGCTGTTGACCCGGTTCACGCAAACGCGCGCATAAATCAACCATGGTTGGCATTAACCATTTACCTTGGCCATCAATGGTTTGCTCAACTTGCTCAACTGGAGCAACCAACTTGCCATTTTCGATATATACAGTTTGTACGCTGTCTGTTTTCTGGATTGGGTCTAACACACGTACATTTTCAATTTTTACAATACTCATGTGATCCATTCCTTACAACGTAATCGCTTCAATTAAACCTTGCTCTTGGAGTTGGCCTTGCATTGATAACGCCAATACGGCCATACGAACTGCAATACCATTGGTTACTTGTTTCAAAATAACCGACTGATCTCCATCAGCAACACTTGAATCAATTTCTACACCACGGTTCATTGGTCCCGGATGCATCACAATGCAATCTGGTTTAGCTAAACCAAGACGTTCTTTGTTTAAACCATACATTCTGTAAAATTCAGACTGTGAAGATAGCGCTGGTGAGTCAATACGCTCGTTTTGAATACGTAAAGCAATAATCACATCACAATCGGTAATACCTTCATCCATCTTGTTAAACAAGCGAACATTCTCACCATATTCAGAAAAGCCCACTGGCAATAATGTATTCGGTGCAATCACACGAATATCTTTACAACCTAGGGTTTGTAATGCAGCTACATCCGAACGTGCTACGCGAGAGTGTTTAATGTCCCCGATAATAGCAACGCTTAAATCTTCAAATGGTTTTTTTGTTTCACGGCGAATGGTGAGCATATCAAGCATCGCTTGCGTCGGATGAGCATGACGTCCATCCCCTGCATTAATAATCGCGACCTTTGGACATACATCTTTAGCAATGAAATGTGCAGCACCCGAAGATGAATGGCGAACAACAAAGATATCCGCTGCCATTGCTTCAAGGTTCCAGAGCGTATCGCGCAGAGTTTCTCCTTTTGAAGTACTTGAACGTGCAATATCAATGTTCAGTACATTGGCAGACAAACGTTTTGCTGCTGCTTCAAAAGTAGTACGGGTACGTGTGGAGTTTTCAAAGAAGAGATTCATAACCGTCAATCCCTCTAAGAGCGGACGGTTAATTAAATTATTATTATCATCTAAAAAGCTTTGTGCGGTATCTAAAATCTTGGTGAGGTTTTCTTTTGAAAGTCCCTCAATCGTTAAAAAATGTTTTAAATTTCCGTCTTGATTGAGCTGAACCTGGCTCGGTTGATGCAACGCTGCAATATGCATAATGGATTCCTATGGGTCGAATCGCGAAAACGTGCATAGTGTAGCTGAATTCCGCTCTTTTCGCAGAAGAACTTTACAGAATAAGGCCCTAAATTGACCAGAAAATTTAGGACCTTGATCTAGATTATCTCAAGGCACCAATATAATGATGTGGAACTTGTGCTCGATAAATGTCTTCGGCGGTAATTTCCGACTCTTCATCGACTTTAACAACAGCAATTTTTTCTTTTAGAGAAAGCTCAGGTATTGTCTCAACCAACGATTTCAATCGCTCAACACATCGTTTTAATTCGTCGTCGTCCGACTCTAGTGCAAGCCCAATGACATATTTTGCGTAATCTTTATTTTGAACCACATACAGGGCATCTATTACCCGCCCCGTCACCCTACGCATGCGTACATATATTTGTGTAGCTACTGAGAAAGCATCTGCATTAGAAACAAAACCATTCCCCATCATGTCTTTCATTTATAATTACCCCATCAATCTAAAATAATAAAAATGGTTAAAAAATAGCTGTGTTTGTTAAATAAATAACCATTGATAGGATTGTCTTAGCAAAATACATACCACTTTTACTGTATTAATCTTTAAAAATCAGTTTATTGGTTGGATTATGATAGGTTGCAATAATTTAAAAACCTTTACACATCAAAATAAGTTAAACTTTGCATCGTTAATATTTATATGTTTTGGTCAATCGAGTTTATGAATACCTCTTTACGTTTAAACCACTATTGGATTACTTGTGCTGATGGTTTAGAAGCCCTCTTACAAGAAGAAATAGAACAGCTTGGCACCAAAGTGACAGAACGTAAAGCAGGACGTTTAATCATTGAAGGGACGCTTGAACATGCTTATCGCATCTGTATGTGGTCGCGTCTTGCTTCACGTGTTTTACTTCCAATTCATACTTATGAACTCGAACATACACATGATGCACGTGATGTAGCAGAAGAGCTTTATGAAGGTGCGATTAGCTTTGACTGGTCACTTATTTTTGCACCACAAAGTACCTTCGCAATTCGCTTACATGCAGAACGTGAAATTAAGGTTAATACTCAATTTGCAACACTTCGAGCAAAAGATGGTGTTGTCGATTCTTTCATGGAAGCTGTAGGTCGCCGTCCGAGCATTGACACCAAACAACCAGAAATTACGTTATATGTTTTAGCAGGTAAAACTGAACATACCTACTGCCTAGATTTATCTGGTGATTCATTACATAAACGTGGTTACCGCCGTTATATGACGGATGCACCAATCAAAGAAAACCTTGCGGCGGCAATCTTACAAAAAGCTCAGCTTCAACAACGTAAGCCAGAGATTGTGCTCGACCCAATGTGTGGTTCAGGTACATTTATTATTGAAGCATTAATGATTTTGACTGACCGTGCGCCAGGACTTGTTCGCCGTTTTGGTTTTAATGGTTGGCATGGTCATGACCGCGAACTTTGGCTTTCAATTAAAGCTGAAGCAGCAGAACGTCATGAAAAGGCACTTGAATTACCTTTACCTAAATTTTATGCCTACGATGCAGACTGGGAAGCTGTAAAAGCAACCCGTGAAAATATTATTGCGGCTGGCTTTGAAAAAGTATTAGGTCAAATTCAGATTGAAGAACGCACTTTAGCTGACTGGCCTGATTTTTCAGCTGAAGGCAAAACTGCATTTATTGTGACAAACCCTCCCTACGGTGAACGTTTAGGTGATAAAGCATCTAACCGCTCTCTTTACCTAGGTTTATCTGCACTTTTACAAAAACATTTCCCAAATCAATATGCAGCTATTATTGCAGCGCAAATTGAACAAGCCGATGTTTTAGCGTTTGAAGCACCTGAAACTTTACGCTTAATGAATGGTAAATTACCGATTTACATTCGCTTTGGTTCAATTAAGCCAGAAAAAGTTACACAACCATTCTTAGCAACTTGGCAAGCTCAACCTATTGAAATGGAAGAAGCTCAAGATTTTGCTAACCGTTTGCAAAAAAATATGACTGCCTTGAAAAAATGGGCAACGAAAGAAAATGTTTATTGCTTACGTTTGTATGATGCAGACTTACCTGACTTTAATGTCGCTGTAGATTTATATGGCGATCGCTTACACGTTCAGGAATATGCACCACCAAAAACAATCGATCCTGAAAAAGCAAAGAAACGTTTTAATTTAGCACTCGCTGCAATTCGTGCTGTTACTGGTTTAAACCGCGATGCCATCTTTATTAAGACACGTGCACGCCAAACTGGTACAAATCAATATACGAAACAAAGTACAGCTTCAAAACGTTTTATCGTTCAGGAAGGTAAAGCTAAAATTTTAGTTAACCTGACAGATTACCTAGATACAGGTTTATTCCTTGACCACCGTCAAATGCGTTTACGTATCGCACAAGAAGCTCGTGGCAAGCACTTCTTGAATTTATATAGTTATACTTCTACAGCAAGCTTACATGCTGCTTTAGGCGGTGCTGCAAGTACGACAAGTGTAGACTTATCTAATACTTACTTAAGCTGGTCAAAAGAAAACTTCGTTTTAAATGGACTAACTGTAGATCACGCAGATGAACAGCACATGTTCTTTGCGAGTGACTGTTTTGAGTGGTTAAAAGAAGGTCACGAACAATATGACCTTATTTTTATCGATCCACCGACATTCTCAAACTCTAAAAAGTTCTATGGTACTTTCGACGTGCAACGTGACCATGTTTCACTCATTAAACGTGCAATGAACCGTTTAAATAGTGAAGGAACGCTCTATTTCTCAAACAACTATCGTGGTTTTGAAATGGACGAAGAGATCGAAGCTATTTTTCAGGTTGAAGAAATTACTTCTGAGACCATTGGCCCTGATTTTAAACGTAATCAAAAAATCCACCGTGCATGGAAAATCCAGCATCCTGGCCTAGATCAATATTAATAAGACTAGAGGTTATTATTACTTCACGGTAATAATAACCTCACCATGAACATTTTTTGATTCAAAATCATATTTGGTAAAGCGGTCTGCTCTTTCCGGTAATGCCATCATTTCCAGTTTCTTCTTTTCCTTACTATCGATAACATGGTTTTGTTTTTGTTCTTGATAAGGTGAAAGTACACTTGTTCTAAGTGCATCCCATCGAACTTGTTGTAAATAATTATCCCCTAATGCCTGACGTGCCTGTTGTTGTTCTATCATTGGTTTCTTAGCATCGTCTTGAGCTTTCGCAATAATCACAGGTAAAGCAGCATTTACTGCCCCTGTTTGTGTTGCTAAGGCCCCTTCACTTAGAGGCTGCGCAGCCCATACATTAATTGGTATCATTGAAATACAACCTAAAATACACAGCGCAGGTCCTTGTTTATTGTTCATTGCATTTATCCTAAATTGTTATTGTTCGTTATATCGAACAAAATTAACAATTTTTTAAACATGTCGCAATGTTATGAATAGATTTCCCGACAATTAACATTGATCAATTTAAAACCAGAAATATTTCACAAGCATTTAGTGAATATTCAAGTTGTTTTATAGATTTTTATCTCAGACTTGTACGACACTGCTAAATCACTTACTGTGATTTTATAATTTTCTATAATTGATTTTAGTTATAAATAAACACCATTCGAGGTGAAATAATGCTTCAGTACTGCTGCCAACTATTAGAAGATCGCCAACTCAAAATCGCCTTTATTGAAAGCGCCAGTTCCGGTTATTTAACAAGTCAGTTTTCTATTCACAAAAATAGTGGTGCAGATATTTTACTGGGTGGCTTAGTTAGCTACGACCCAAGCATTAAAATTAGTATTTTAAATATCGATCCAAAGTTAATAGAGACTTACACAGCGGAGTCACCGCAAGTCACAGAGGAAATGTGTAGACTGGGTCAAAACCTATTTCAACAAGCTGATATTATTGTCAGTTGTACTGGGCTATTAAAATCTGGCGGAAGTGAAACCCCAGAAAAACCTGTGGGCACCTTTTTTATTTGCATTTCTTACCAACAGCATATTTATCATTATCGTTATTTTTTATCTGGTCACTCAGAACAAAAGTTAAAGACATTAACTCAGAAAGTTTCAGATGCCATAATTGCTTTACTCACATCAACCATAAAAACTGATTCAACATAAAAAAAGAGAATATGTTTCCATATTCTCTTTTCGGTTTTAGCAGAAAAAGCTTAACTCAGTTTCATTTTATCGAAGACTAAATGCCCATTTTCGCCTTTAACTAGAATAGTATCACCTGCGACAAAATCACCCGACAAGATTTTTTGTGCTAATGTGTTTTCAATCTGTTGTTGAATCGCACGTTTCAATGGACGCGCACCATATACAGGATCGAAACCAGCATCAATCAATAAATCAAAAGCAGTGTCATCTACAGTTAAACTCATGTCACGATCAACAAGACGCGAACGTAATCGATCCAACTGAATATCGGCAATGCCACGAATTTGTGCTTTTTTGAGTGAATGGAAAATCACAAGCTCATCAATCCGGTTAATAAATTCCGGACGGAAATGCTGACTTACCGCATTCATTACAATGGTACGCACTTCATCGTCTGTTGCACCCTCGCCTAGCTCACGTACATCTTGTGAACCTAAGTTCGAAGTCATCACAATTACCGTATTTTTAAAGTCTACTACTCGACCTTGTGAGTCGGTTAAGCGACCATCATCCAATACTTGGAGCAAGATATTGAATACATCTGGATGCGCTTTTTCAACCTCATCAAACAACACCACACTATATGGCTTACGGCGAACAGCTTCAGTTAAAACACCACCTTCTTCATAACCCACATATCCTGGAGGTGCACCAACCAAACGGCTAACCGAATGTTTCTCCATGAATTCACTCATGTCGATACGAATCATGGCATCATCACTATCAAACAAGAAGTTAGCCAGCGCTTTAGTCAACTCAGTTTTACCAACACCTGTTGGACCCAAGAACAAGAACGAACCACTAGGACGATTCGGGTCAGACAAACCGGCACGTGAACGACGTACTGCATTCGATACCGCAACAACTGCTTCATCTTGCCCCACAACACGGTCATGTAAGAACTCTTCCATATGAAGGAGTTTTTCACGCTCGCCTTGCATCATTTTAGCAACCGGAATACCTGTTGCAGCACTAACAACTTCAGCAATTTCATTTTCAGTCACTTTAGTACGAATCAGTTTTGGCTCTTCGTTTTCTTCTGCAACCTCGTCTTGCTCGAGTTGCTTTTGCAACTCTGGAATTACGCCATACTGTAAACGTGCTGCCTCAGCCAAATCACCTTCACGCTGAGCTTTCTCAAAAGCAATACGCGCTTTATCAAGTTCCACCTGAGCCTGTTTAGTACCTTCTACTAAAGTTTTTTCAGACTTCCAGATTTCTTCAAGATCGTTGTATTCTTTCTCGACTTCAGCAATCTGTTTTTCAAGATGAGTGACTTCAGCTTTACTGCCGACATCTTCATCTTTTTTCACAGCTTCCAATTGCATTTTCAACTGGATTAAACGGCGATCAAGCTTATCAAGTGCTTCAGGTTTAGAGTCAATCTCCATTTTGATACGAGAAGCTGCTTCATCAATCAAATCAATTGCCTTGTCTGGTAATTGACGATCGGTGATGTAACGATGAGACATTTTCGCCGCAGCAATAATCGCAGAGTCTAAAATTTGCACACCATGGTGAGTAGCATATTTTTCTTTGAGTCCACGTAAAATTGCAATCGTATCTTCAACACTTGGTTCATCAACCAGTACTTTCTGGAAACGACGCTCTAAAGCAGCATCTTTTTCAATGTATTGGCGATATTCATCTAAGGTTGTCGCACCCACACAGCGCAATTCACCACGTGCTAATGCAGGTTTTAACATATTCCCTGCATCCATTGCGCCATCGCCTTTACCAGCGCCTACAAGCGTATGTAACTCATCAATAAACAGGATGATTTCGCCTTCGTGTTTCGCCAAATCTTTTAAAACTGCTTTTAAGCGTTCTTCAAACTCACCACGATATTTAGCACCAGCCAGTAATGAACCCAAGTCGAGGGATAAAACACGTTTATTTTTTAATCCCTCTGGCACTTCGCCATTCACAATACGCTGTGCCAAACCTTCAACAATAGCGGTTTTACCAACACCCGGCTCACCAATAAGAACAGGATTGTTTTTGGTACGACGCGATAACACCTGAATGGTACGGCGAATTTCATCATCACGCCCAATGACAGGATCAAGTTTTCCAGATAAAGCACGCTCTGTTAAATCAATCGTATATTTATTAAGTGAGTCACGTTGGTCTTCGTGATTATTACTCATGACTTTGTCATTACCTCGAATATGTTCAATTACTTTGCGTAAACTGTCAGGAGTTACGCCTACCGCACTTAAAATACTTTTAGTTTCGCCGGTCTCTGCCAAACCCAACAACACCCAGTCAGTTGATAAAAATTCATCACCTGCTTTCTGTGCATATCTGTCTGCCAAATTAAGTGCTTTTACCGCTTCTGGGTTTAAGTTGACATCACCTGTTGGATTGGCAATTGTCGGTGCATCTTTTATAGCCTGTTCAAGTTTCTGTTTAAGTTCAGGTAACCGTGCACCTGCTTGTTGCAACAAGCTAATATTTGATGGCTCTTCTAACAAGGTAGACAAAATATGAATACCTGCGATAGCTGTATGGTCCTTACCCATCGCTAAAGATTGAGCATCTGAGAGGGCTTGCTGCAAGCGGTTTGTAAATTTCTCAAAACGCATTCTTGTTATTCCTCACAACAAATTTGTACTTGTCTAATAGATGGGAACACTTCTTCGAATTTCAAATAAATTTTTATATATTTTTCATAATGTTATAAAAATAACAATGAGTAAAACTCCATTATAATATGGGATTGTTTTGTATATATTTCAAGTACAGTTCAGCTACATTTTATTAAAATGCTTGAATATTTAGATTCATGCTTATTCTTACTACGCTTTTCACAAAGTCTTCATTGAGAATTTAGTGATTAAGCTTTAGTTTATCTTGCTAGTTTCCTACTCGTCTTGAAATGAAAATGCACTTTAAACACTTTATATTAACAACAACTTGTCTTTTTACTTCAGCACTGGCAATCGCTCAGCTCCCACAAGACTCCAGACGACCTGGTGGAATTGCAGTTGTTCCTCTAACTACTGATATTACTCAGGTCACTTTTCAACAAAAGCCTGTTTTAATTAGTCAAGAAGGTCAGCAGCGTTATGCTGTTCTTGGTATTCCATTATCTACTCCAATCGGCAGTATTCAACTCGACACAAATAAAGCCCCGATCCAAATAGAAATTAAGTCTTATCCTTACGCAGAACAACGAATTAAAGTCACTAACCAAGATTACGTGAACCCTAACCAAAGTCAATTAGACCGCTACGCTCAAGAAGCGAAAGAACAAAATGATGTATATAGTTCATTTAGACAGAGCTCATGGCAAACCCTTCCAACATTTATACGTCCAACTTCAGGAAAATTTAGCAACTCTTTCGGGAGAAAACGTTTCTTTAATGGTGAAGAACGAGCACCCCACTCAGGCTTAGATATTCCTGCGCCAGTAGGACAAAAAGTAGTTGCGCCCGCAGATGGTGTCGTTGTCCAAACTGGATCTTATTTTTTTAATGGTCAAACAGTGTTGATTGATCATGGTCAAGGCCTCATCAGCATGTTCTGCCATTTAAGTGCAATTAAAGTTAAGAAAGACCAGCATATCCGCCAAGGAGAAACATTAGGTTTAGTAGGCAAAACTGGACGAGTGACAGGCCCTCACCTGCATTGGGGCATGAGCCTTAATAATGCTCGGGTAGATCCTCAGCTTTTCCTAAATACAGCTCGTTAATTTAAAGCTTTACGAAAATACTTTGGTGCTTCGACGTAGCCTTCTCTTAGGTAAAATTGATGTGCCAAAGGTCTTTGCATTCCTGAATGCAGTTCCATTCGATCACAACCACGTTGTCTTGCCAATTTCTCAGCCTGCTGCAAAAGTAAATCTCCAACACCTTTACTTCGTATATTTTCATCAACACACAGATAGCATATTTTGGCAAAGTCACCTTGCAAGGCTATTTGTGGAATAAAGTAGAGAGATAAAAAACCATAAATTTTACCCCTCTCTTCAGCAATCAAAATTTGTGAATTAGAGTCATTATGGAGTATCTCAAATTTTTCTTGAATAAGAGCAAAAGGCTGTGGGTATCCCATCTGTTTAAGTAGATCACATATTGCTTGAATATCTTCCGATTTAGCAGAACGAATATGCACTTTCATTGTTCCTCTTATTTTTTAGTTATTTTTGATAATAAAAAAGCCAACTCTATGTCAGCTTCTTTTAATTTTTAGCTATCAAACAAGTGCCTTATTCAGCTTCAATAATTTCAAAGTCATGTGTAATTTCTACACCACCATCAGAAAGCATTTTACTTGCTGAACAATATTTCTCGGCAGACAACTCAACTGCTTTTGCAACTTGCTTTTCTTTCACAGCTTTACCCGTTACCACAAAATGTAGGTGAATTTTAGTAAAGACAGCCGGAATTGTGTCAGCACGCTCAGCTTTTAAGTTACATACAACATTCGTCACATCTTGGCGAGATTTCTTTAAAATGGTCACAATATCAAACGAAGCACACCCACCAAGTCCCATTAATAACAGCTCCATGGGACGTGGACCACGGTTTTCACCACCATACTCAGGTGAGCCATCCATAATGACACTATGCCCACTATCTGATTTCGCTTCAAAAGCAACATTCTCTAGCCAATGTACACTTGTTTGCATTGCAACTACCTAAAAAAAATTATAAATTTAAGTAGGGTCTTTTGACATTTCATCTATGGATTGCGTTATAGCTAAAAATTAATCCAAATAAGACGCAAAACCCAGACAATGGCAATCCTTTGTCCAGTTTTGTAATAAAGTTTGTGAAATTTCAGCCATAATCTGAGTTGCAATAAAAGCAGCGCAGGCTTAGCGCAAGACCAAGTTATTTTGTACGTTCCGTTGTTAAGATCTATTTATTTAGAATGACTAAATTTCATAGTTCTTATTAGGTACGTCTAAAAGAATTGTCTTATGTCGCAACCATCTGTGAAATGTCAACAGGCCCTTGTTTTGTACACTAACATAAAATGAGTTGATAAGGAATTTCATCTCTTCTGTGTAATAGCTCATCTCGGGCTTGTGTGAATTGTTTACCCTATTCGGAACATATTAAGCATGACTTCAAATTTTTCACAACTCAGCACAGATGCTTTATCCCCGGGGCAACTACCTGAATCCGTTAAAGCATTGTTAAAACGTGCTCACATCAACAGATATCCAAAACGAACCACAATTGTTGATGCCGGAACAGAGTCAAAATCTTTATATTTAATTTTAAAAGGCTCAGTTTCAATTATTTTACGTGAAGATGATGAACGTGAAATTGTTGTTGCATATTTAAATCCGGGAGATTTCTTTGGGGAAATGGGGCTTTTCGAACCGAACCCTCAACGTACAGCCGAAGTTCGTACGCGCGATGTCTGTGAAATTGCAGAAATTTCATATGACAACTTTCACGAACTTAGCAAACAATATCCAGACTTAAGCTATGCTGTTTTTGCACAATTAGTTCGCCGTCTAAAAAATACCACGCGTAAAATGACTGATCTGGCATTCATTGATGTGTCTGGTCGTATTGCACGTTGTTTGATCGATCTATCTTCTCAACCAGAAGCAATGATTTTGCCAAATGGACGTCAAATTCGCATTACTCGTCAAGAAATTGGCCGTATTGTGGGATGCTCACGCGAGATGGTTGGTCGTGTACTCAAAACCTTAGAAGATCAAGGTATGATCCAGACAGATGGTAAAGCTATTCTTATTTTTGATACTTCATTAGAAGAAAACTCTGTTTCTGATGAAGACTACGACGATGAAGAATAACATTCATTAAATTTTAATAAAAAGCAAACTTCGGTTTGCTTTTTTTATATGCAACAATGAGTTAATACACAAAACTTACAAACTATTCTAAATTTATGATTTAAGTTGAATACATATTCTCCGTTAGGCTAACTCAAAATTTCCAAGGATTTCACTGTATGCAATTTAATTCGCTTAGTCGCACAGGCATTAAACTTCCAGAAATTTGTTTAGGCACCATGACATTTGGTGAGCAAAACTCCCAACAAGAAGCTTTTGAACAACTCAATTATGCCTTGGCACATGGTTTATATTTTTGGGATACAGCAGAGATGTATTCTGTTCCCCCAAAACCCGAAACTTACGGTGCAACTGAAACTATTATTGGCAATTGGTTTGCCCAGCATGGGCAACGCGACAAAGTTTTTCTCGCATCTAAAATTGCAGGTCCAGGCTTTGGAGGAACGCACATTAGAGAAGGCCATACCCGCTTTAACAGCGACCATATTGCCAAAGCACTAGATGGTTCACTTAAACGCCTCCAAACGGACTATATCGATCTTTATCAACTACATTGGCCTGAACGTCATACCAACTTTTTTGGTACGCTCGCTTATGGCAATCAGCAAGCTGAAAATGATTACGCCACAACACCTCTAGAAGAAACTTTACTCGCTCTACAAGAAGAAATTAACCGTGGGCGCATTCGCTATATTGGTTTATCAAATGAAACGCCTTGGGGCACTATGAAATTTTTACATTTGGCCGAAAAGCTAGGTGTCAGTAAATTTGTAAGTGTTCAAAACCCTTATAGTCTTCTTAACCGTACTTATGAAATAGGTATGTCTGAGATTGCCAAATATGAAGATGTCGGCTTGCTCGCCTACTCTCCTCTGGCTTTTGGATACTTAACCGGCAAGTTTAGAAATGGCGCTCGTCCAGCTAATGCCCGTGTAACATTATTTCCTCGTTTTAGCCGCTACAGTAACGCTCAAAGCGAATGGGCAACTGAACAATATGCACAGCTAGCAGAAAAACATGGGCTAAGCTTAACTCAAATGGCCTTAGCTTTTATTAAACAAAAGTTCTTTGTGACAAGCACAATTATTGGTGCCACTAATTTAGACCAACTCAAAGAGAATATTCAGGCATTTGAGATTGAGTTGCCTAGTGAAGTCCTACAAGGTATTGAAGCCATCCATACCCAGCAACCCAACCCTGCTCCTTAAATAAAAAACGGATGCTTAAGCATCCGTTTTCTTTATCTATATAAAATTTACATCTTATTTGCGGCTATTATAAACTGCCATTGCTGCAGGTAAGTTTTTACGCATATCACCGATACGCTGAGAGTTAGATGGGTGAGTAGACAAGAATGATGAACCACCACCACCTTCAAGCTTATTCATTTTTTCCCAAAGTGTAATCGCTGCATTTGGATTATAGCCTGCACGCGCCATTAGCATTAAACCACCTTGGTCAGCACGACTTTCCAAGCTACGAGAATATGGTAAGCCCACACCCACTTGTGTACCTAACTGAGCAGCAGCAGTACCAAGCTGGCCTACATTATTACCCGCATAGCTTAAACCGATGCCTAGAGCTAAATCAGTTAAAGCCTGTGCACCGATTTTACTTTTTGCATGCTCTTCTAAAGCATGTGTCATTTCATGTCCCATAACAGCTGCAATTTCAGCATCTGTCAGATTCAATTTATTCACAATACCTGTATAGAACACGACCTTGCCACCAGGTGCAACGTAAGCATTAATCGTATCTGATTTCAACACCGCTAACTGCCAGCTAAATGGTTGACCAGTCTGATTCATCTGGTTCGCATATGGTTTTAAACGGTTGAATACAGCATTAATACGGTTATATGTACTAGAACTTGTATCGAGAGCACCCTTACCACGTGCTTCCTGCACCATCTTATTAAAACCTTGAGCAGATTGAGCATTCAAGGTTGCAGTATCTGCACCCGCCATGTCCGCTACGGTTGCACAGCCAGAAATGGTCATCACGCTTGCTGCACACAAGCTTAAAAAGAGTTTTTTATTCATAACACGGATCACCTAAATCGATAAAAAGCTGTTTATTCTTTTGCACTTATTATAAGAAATACCAGTCACGCTTTGAATGTCTCATTTCTCCATGATCATAGTATTTATGTAACGATCAAGTAGATAAAGTCATCAAATAAATCCAGAAAATCAAACAGATTACATTTAAACCCAGATAAACATGACTTAAGGTCTTAACTTTCTCTTCAAGATTAGGACTTTCCTTTTTCCAGAGTAAATAACTATTTTGTATGAATACGACAGGAATTAACACACATGCGAACAAAACCGACAAGCTCATAAACGCAGTCATAAAGAAGTCTTCATGATATTCCTGTCCATAAATAATCAACATTGCCAGCGTGGGTGAACCGCCAATAGCAAATAAAAAAGAATAAAAAATTGTTTTTGAAATAGTTGGTTGCAGCTTCATCCTGAGCCCATCCTTCCTTATCTATATATAACGTTTTAATCTGAATCTAATAAAACGAAAACTGCACTTTAGTCGGGTATAAAAAAGCCCCCTTTCAGGAGGCCTTTTTAATCTTTGCTAATTAAGCAGAGAATGGATGACGTAAAACAATTGTTTCTGCACGGTCTGGACCAGTTGAAACGATATCAATCGGACATTCGATTAATTGTTCAATACGCTTAACATAAGCTAAAGCATTTGCTGGTAATTGATCGATACTCGTTAAACCAACAGTCGACTCGCTCCAACCAGGCATAGTTTCATAGATTGGCTTCAAGCATTCGAAAGAAACTGCATCTGAAGAACCTACACAACCTGAATCTGTATTTTCATAACCCACACAGATTTTTACTTCTTCCAAACCATCTAAAACGTCAAGTTTAGTTAAGCAAATACCTGAAAGTGAGTTTACATCTACAGAACGGCGAAGAATTTCAGCATCAAACCAACCACAACGACGTTGACGGCCAGTAGAAGCACCAAATTCATGGCCAACTGTACCTAGGTGTTTACCAATTGGATCACCAGAATCAGCAGCGGCATCGTAAACCAATTCAGTTGGGAATGGACCAGCACCTACACGTGTTGTATAAGCCTTAGTAATACCCAATACATAATCAAGGTGTAAAGGTCCCATACCTGAACCAGAGCTTACGCCACCAGCAGTTGTATTTGAACTTGTAACATACGGATAAGTACCGTGATCGATATCAAGAAGTGAGCCTTGAGCTCCTTCAAACATTACCGCCTTACCTTCTTTGCGATAGTCATGCAATACTTTAGTAACATCAATCACTAATGGAGCAAGCACTTCACGCCATTGGTTGCAAAGAGCCAATACATCTTCAAATTTAACAGCTTCTACACCGTAGAACTGAGTTAACTGGAAGTTATGCAACTCAAGCATTTCTTGGAGTTTTTCTTCAAGCGCTGCACCACCACGAACAAGGTCAGCAACACGCACTGCACGGCGAGCCACTTTATCTTCGTATGCAGGACCAATACCACGACCTGTAGTACCGATTTTAGCATTACCACGTTTCTTCTCACGTGCCTGATCAAGTGCAATGTGGTTAGGCAAAATGAGCGGACAGTTTGGAGAAATACGTAGACGTTCTTTAACAGGAACACCTTCCGCTTCCAAAATTCCCATTTCTTCAATTAACGCGGCTGGTGAAAGTACTACACCATTACCAATTAAGCACAATACGTTTTCACGTAAAATGCCTGATGGAATGAGGTGCAATACAGTCTTTTTACCACCTACGACAAGAGTATGACCTGCGTTATGTCCGCCTTGATAACGTACTACCGCAGCCGCTTGATCTGTGAGCAGGTCGACGATTTTACCTTTACCTTCGTCGCCCCATTGGGTACCAAGTACCACAACATTTTTGCCCATAATAGCCTCATTACATCATGCTGTTAAAATTGGAAACCACCAGTAAAAATTTACCGCTGGCGATTAAATCTTTTCAATATTCCATTGCCCATTTTGCGACACGAGTTGATGGGTCGCATATGGAATAGAACTTAAATCATCATTACCTAACAATTGAACGACACGTAAACCTTGAGCGCGCGCATTCGAAATTGCTGAGAGTAAATCCTGTTCTGAGCCTTTTGGAGCAACAACAGTTTCGATTTCGGCGAACTGATTTGCACCTAAGGCATATAAATCACAACTAAAGCCAGTAGCAGGACGTGCGCGGCCAAAGTGCTCACCAATACCATCATAACGACCACCCTGTGCTAAAGGCGCAGCACGATTCGGTGCATAGACCGCATACATCAAACCAGTGTGATAGTGATAACTACGTAGCTCTACAACATCAATACCGATATTGAGATTTGGCCAACGGCCTTTAATTTGCGCATGTGTCGTTTTAAGTGCATCTAATGCTGACTTAAATTCAGCATCTTGTAAGATGTTTGCACTTAAATTCGCCTGTAATGCTTCTAGATCACTAGAATAGCGACCAAGCGCATAGAAATCAGAACCCATATTCAGGTTTTGTGTAAACTCGGCTAACTCTGGTAACGCTTTTCTTTGATAAAGATCTGAAAGCTCATGCTCTTCATTTTTTGACAGTCCAGCATACTTTACTAAACTGCGAAACAACCCTACATGGCCTAAATCTAAATGCGCGCCATGTAAAGTGTAGATGTTCTCAATCAACCCCAGCATGACATCGACCATTTCGACATCAGCTTCGATACTGTCGTGTCCGTATAACTCTGCACCTAATTGTAGGGGTGCACGTGTGGCATTGAAATTTTGTGGTTTAGTATGTAATACAGTCCCTGAATAACAGTAACGTGCAACGCCTTCAATTGGTCTTACATGTGCATCGATACGCGCAACTTGTGGCGTCATATCAGCACGAACACCGAGTAAACGGCCTGAGAGCTGATCAATGACCTTAAAAGTTACTAAATCTAAGTCTTGATTTGATTCTGATAATGAAGACAACGATTCGATGTATTCGATAAATGGTGTATATACCAATTGATAACCTCGTACCGCGAGGAAATCTAAAGCTTCACGGCGAAGTTTTTCAATGACTTGCGCCTGTTCCGGCAATACATCTGCTACCCCGTCAGGCAGCAACCATGTCTCTGAAATGGTCATATTTCAAGCCTAAAATCTGATCAACGTGGAACGACCCCACATAAAAAAATCGGGAACACACCCGATTTCTCTTAGTGTAGCATGATACTTTGCGCCATGCACCTGACAATTTGCATTAATCTTCGTTAATAAACTCTAAAGTCAAAAAGAAGATTTCATAAATTAACAATAATATTCAATATCTTGCCATCATTCTCTCATATCATAAGCAAAAGTTCTTCGACCAAAGAATGGGCCAATATCTGAGCTATCCCCTTGTTGCCAGTTAACCAAACTTAACTTTTGAAAGAATCGCACAAATCCAATAATCGGTTTGCATAGCCCCATTCATTATCATACCAAGCGAATACTTTAGCTTGATGGCCAACAACCATCGTCTGAGTTAAATCAACGATGAGTGAATAAGGTGAATGATTAAAATCACTTGAAACTAAAGGCTCATCTGTTACCGACATAATTTCTACATAATCTGTTTGAGAGGCTTTAATTAGTATTTCATTAAGGTGATGCACAGTAATTGGAGATTGCGCGATAAAAGTTAAGTCAATTGCAGCTACATTAATAGTCGGTACCCGAATTGAATAACCATCAATACGGTCTTCCATCTTAGGCATAACACGTTTTAATGCACCAAGCGCACTAGACGTGGTCGGGATAATATTTTGCCCTGAAGCTCTAGCACGTCGTAAATCACGATGTGCGTGGTCAAGAACTGATTGATCTGCCGTTACCGCATGAATTTCTGTCATAAGTGCGGTTTCAATACCAAAAGCATCATCAATGATTTTGACTAATGGAACCAAAGCTTGAGTAGTACACGACACACTCGAAATGATTTGATCAGTCACTTTGACTTCATTGTGGTTCACACCATAAACAATGGCTGCATCGACATGATCAAAAGGTGCTGCCCCAATAATGACCCGCTTCGCCCCTGCTTGTAGATGACGTGTTGCATCCGCATGAGAACGGAACAGTCCTGTACACTCAAGTACCACATCAATATCTAAACTAGACCATGGTAAAAGTTCTGGTTGTTTCTGCTTTAAAACCTCAACTTTTAGCGTTCGCTGATTTGACTGAATATTCAAAAAAACTTTTTCATTTTCAATCAATATATCTACATTTCCATTGAAGCGGCCGTGCGTAGAATCATATTTAAATAAATGCACTAATGTCTGGACATCTGCTATATCGTTAATCGCCACGATTTCAAAATGAAATTGTTTTGGGCTTTCGAACCAGGCGCGTAAAACATTACGTCCAATCCGACCGAACCCATTAATGGCGATACGTTGCATGACCTATCCTTATCAACAAAACTACAAATTAAAGAAGGCATATAGTAAAGCACGTCAAGGCTAGTTGAATATAGATTTTTAGCCAAATCACAGTTTTGTAAGATATTCCTTTTAAAATCGTTGGTTCGGTGGGGTTTTTCCGCTACAATTTAGCGTTTTTAAAAAATAAGCCCCGTATCACATGCAAGGTTTGGCATAAAACAAACAGGCATTGATACATTTAGCCAAATTCGAAAATATGGAGTGACTTGGTTGTGAGTACTCGTTTAATGACATCTGCTGAAATTCGTGAAGCATTTTTGCGCTACTTTGAAACGCAAGGGCATACACGTATCGCGTCGAGTTCTCTTGTTCCTGCCAACGACCCAACTTTATTATTTACAAATGCTGGGATGAACCAGTTTAAAGACTGCTTTTTAGGTCTCGAGAAACGTGACTATGTGCGTGCGACCACATCACAAAAATGTGTACGCGCTGGCGGTAAACACAATGACTTAGATAACGTTGGCTACACTGCACGTCACCATACATTCTTTGAAATGTTAGGTAACTTCTCATTCGGTGATTACTTCAAACGTGATGCACTTAAATTCGCATGGGAATTTTTAACCAGCGAACAATGGCTTGCTTTACCAAAAGATAAACTTTATGCCACGGTTTACCACACCGATGACGAAGCTTACGACATCTGGAACAAAGAAATCGGTTTAGCACCAGAACGTATTATCCGTATTGGTGATAATAAGGGCGAAAAATACGCATCTGATAACTTCTGGGCAATGGGTGATACTGGCCCATGTGGTCCATGTTCTGAGATTTTCTTTGACCATGGTGATCACATTTGGGGTGGTTTACCAGGCTCACCTGAAGAAGACGGTGACCGTTTCATTGAAATCTGGAACAACGTTTTCATGCAGTTTAACCGTACTGCTGATGGCGTGCTTCACCCTCTTCCTGCTCCATCTGTTGATACAGGTATGGGCTTAGAGCGTATCTCTGCTGTATTGCAACATGTTAATTCAAACTACGACATTGACCTGTTCCAACACTTATTAAAAGCTGCTGCAAATATTATTGGTATTGAAGACCAAGGTCAGCCTTCTTTACGTGTTGTTGCAGACCATGCGCGCTCATGCTGTTTCCTCATTGCTGATGGTGTGAACCCAAGCAATGAAGGTCGTGGTTATGTACTTCGCCGTATTATCCGCCGTGCTGTTCGTCACGGAAATAAACTTGGTGCAACTGGTACGTTCTTCTACAAAATGTTGCAACCTTTAATTGAAGTTATGGGTGATGCATATCCAGAGCTTGCAGCGCGTAAAGACGTGATTGAAGCAACTTTAATTCGTGAAGAAGAACAGTTTGCTAAAACACTTGAGCAAGGCTTGAAACTACTTGAAGGCGAACTTGCTCAATTAAAAGATAAAACGATTCCTGGTGCGACTGTATTTAAACTTTACGACACTTATGGTTTCCCGACAGACTTAACTGCTGATATTGCACGTGAACGTGACTTTATTATTGATGAAGCTGGTTTTGAAGTAGAAATGGCAGCACAGCGTCAACGTGCTCGTGATGCTGGTAAGTTTGCAGTTGATTACAACAATATTGTAAAAGTTGAAGGCGAAACTCAGTTTGATGGTTACATCAACACCACTGGTCAAGGTCAAATTGTAGCGATCTATAAAGATGGCGTCCAAGTTGACGAAGTTTCTGAAGGTGATGAAGCGCTTATCGTTTTAAACCAAACTCCTTTCTATGCTGAAAGTGGTGGTCAGATTGGCGACACTGGTATCTTCAAAAATGAAACTGGTATTTTTGAAGTTCAAGATACTAAAAAGTCAGGTGGTGCCTTTGTTCATCAAGGTATTGTGACCGTTGGTAGTCTTAAAGCCGATCAAAATGTTGAAGCGATTGTTAAAGCAGACATTCGTGAAGCAACTGCACGTAACCACTCTGCAACTCACCTATTACATGCTGCCCTTCGTCAAATCTTAGGTTCACATGTACAACAAAAAGGTTCTCTAGTTGCAAGCGATATCTTACGTTTCGACTTTGCTAATGACCAACCTGTAACTTTTGAACAGTTACAACAAGTTGAACGTTTAGTGAATGCAGAAATTATTGCAAACAGTGCTGTAACAACCGAACTTCTTGATATCGAAGCTGCAAAAGCTAAAGGTGCCATGATGTTGTTTGGTGAAAAATACGGTGATGAAGTACGTGTACTTTCTATGGGTTCAATTATTGATGAGAAAAACTTCTCAATTGAACTATGTGGTGGTATTCACGTTAAACGTACAGGTGATATTGGTTTATTCAAAATCACTTCAGAAGGTGGTGTAGCTGCTGGTGTACGCCGTATTGAAGCTGTTACAGGTACTAAAGCGCTAGATGTAGTACAAAAAACTGATGCTGATATCCAGCACATTAATGGCTTATTAAAAGCACAGAAAGACCAAACTGTTGAGCGTGTACAAGCCAATGTTGAATTGGTTTCTGCATTACAAAAACAGATTGAACAGCTCAATCAGAAATTGGCAAACTTCCAAGCGTCAGAATTGATTGATCAGGTACAAACCATTGCTGGTCGTCAAACGCTTATTACCACTGTTCAAGGCGTAGATGCAAAATCACTTCGCAACTTACATGACAGTGTTAAATCGAAATTAGAGAATGCAGTTATTGTTTTAGCTGGTGTAGAGGGTGACAAAGTTAGCCTACTTGCTTCAGTTGCATCACAATACACTGCAACTCTAAAAGCAGGTGACATCATCAAACATCTAGCAACCGAGTTAGATGGTAAAGGTGGTGGTAAACCTGACTTAGCACAAGGTGGCGCGCCACTTAACGAGAAGTTTGGACAAGTTATCGCAGCATTGCCTGCATGGCTTGAACAAAAATAAGACTTCACTTTTTGTGTAACTGACCCTGAAAAGCCTCTCAGGGTCATGGCTTATATGGAACAACTATGGCATTAATCGTTCAAAAATATGGCGGTACTTCTATGGGTACCCCCGAGCGCATTTTAAATGTTGCTCGTCGTGTGAAGCGTTGGCATGATCACGGTCACAAGGTTGTTGTGGTCGTATCTGCAATGAGTGGTGAAACAAACCGCCTACTTGCTCTCGCTAAAGCCATTACCGAAACACCTGACCCACGTGAGTTAGACCAAATGGTTTCAACCGGTGAACAGGTGACGATTTCCATGTTAGCTATGGCACTTAATTCGATTGGTGTGGAAGCTAAATCCTATACCGGACGTCAAGTCGGTATTAAAACTGACAGTGCATTTACCAAGGCGCGTATCGAGTCTATTGATACAGATGTCATGACCAATGACCTAGATGCAGGCCGTGTTATTGTGGTTGCTGGTTTCCAAGGCTTTGATGCTAATGGAAATACCACAACACTAGGTCGAGGTGGTTCAGATACTTCTGGTGTTGCTCTTGCTGCTGCTTTAAAAGCTGACGAATGCCAGATTTACACTGATGTAGATGGTGTTTACACCACTGACCCTCGCGTTGCTCCTAAAGCCAAAAAAATTGACCGTATTTCTTTTGAAGAAATGCTAGAAATGGCATCATTAGGTTCTAAAGTTTTACAAATTCGCTCAGTAGAGTTTGCCGGGAAATATCAAGTTCCTTTACGTGTATTATCAAGCTTTGATAATGACGACGACGGCGTTTTTGACGACGAATTTAAAGAAAATGTTGGTACACTCATTACTACTGAGGCAGAAGATACTATGGAACAGCCAATTATTGCAGGTATTGCTTTTAACCGTGACGAAGCAAAATTAACGATTTTAGGTGTACCTGATGAACCAGGCATTGCTTCTAAAATCTTATCACCAGTAAGTGATGCCAATATCGAAGTCGATATGATAGTGCAAAATGTTGAAGAAGATGGCACTACAGATTTCACTTTCACTGTAAACCGTGTTGATTTAGCGAAAGCTGAAAAAATCTTAAACGAAACTGCTAAAAATATTGGCGCACGTGAAGTTTCAACACGTGATGACATCGTTAAAGTATCTATCGTTGGTGTAGGTATGCGTTCACACGCAGGTGTAGCGAGCAAAATGTTCACTGCCCTTGCTGATGAAGGTATCAATATTCTTATGATTTCAACTTCTGAAATTAAAGTTTCTGTCATTATTGATGAGAAATACCTTGAACTTGCAGTTCGTTGCCTACATACCGCATTTGGTTTAGATCGCGAACATGGTGAAAGCAGCGCCCGCGCTTAATTTTACCAAACGGTCAAGAATTCATTAAAAAATGTTTACTTGTCCGACAATAATCAAAGAAAACACAGAGCCGCTATAGTTTTTTTTATAGCGGCTCTGTTATATTAAACGGAAAGTTTTTTGGCAGTGATTATCAAAATATGACTTTGTTCTCATATTTCTGTTAGAATCTGACTGAAAACTGAGGTTGAGCTTTTTATTTGGGTACCAATATTGCAGTTTTAAGCGTTTAGCAAGGAGATAAACATGCTGATTCTGACCCGCCGTGTCGGGGAAACATTAATGATTGGGGATCAAGTCAGTGTTACTGTGCTTGGCGTCAAAGGAAACCAGGTTCGTATTGGTGTGAATGCACCAAAAGAGGTTTCTGTTCATCGCGAAGAAATTTATCAACGTATTCAACATGAACGTGCAATGCATGAACACCTTCAACATCTTGATCAAGATTATCAAGTTTCTTATGAAGATGATAATTATGCACAGAAAAACTTCAATCGTTAGTATGAAGTTGTTCTCTCCCTAATTAAAGCGACTTTATAGTCGCTTTAAATTTTTTAAGTGCTTGTATTTATAGACCTAAAGCACGTTTAACAGGTGCATAACTACGACGATGCTGATCAATCACGCCATGCACGGCAATCGCTTCAAAATGTGCTTTGGTTGGATATCCTTTATGTTTGGCAAAACCAAATAACGGATATTGCTGATCTAATTCTGCCATTTGTCGATCTCGTGTCACTTTTGCCAAGATACTTGCTGCACTAATTTCAGCATGGCTTGCGTCTCCACCAACAATGGCTTCACAAGGAATAATAATTCCTTTCGGAATTTGATTACCATCAACGATCACTTTTTGAGGTTGAGTTTTCAAGCTATCAACAGCGCGTTGCATAGCCAAAAAAGTCGCCTGTAAAATATTTAGCTCATCAATTTCAGCATGAGTTGCTTCAGCAATTGACCAAGCTAAGGCTTTTTCTTGTATTTCAATAAACAACTTTTCACGTTTCTTTTCAGTTAATTTTTTAGAATCATTTAATCCTAAAATTGGATTATTCGGATCTAAAATAACGGCCGCTGCCACAACCGAACCGACTAAAGGCCCCCGTCCCGCCTCATCTACACCAGCAATAAACATCAACTCACTACCTTTAAACAAAAGAGGCTGATCAATAGTAATCAGCCTTCTTTAACACATAATTTATTAATTACTTTTGTAAAGCTTCTGCCACACAAGCATTTACAGTTTTAGAAACCACTTGGTTTACGATTGTAGCACGTGTATTTACATCAAGTGCAGCTGCAGCTAATTCTACTGCTGTCACACTGTTTGGAGCCTTTTCGCTCACACAACCACATACATTCGTTTGGATGCTATCACGTTGCTCAGCAGTCATATATTTTGTTGCTGTTTTCCAAGCTGCAACATTATTAATCTCTGTAATACATTTCGCATTTACAGCAACCTTTAACGCAGCAACTCCCAATTGTTGAGTTGTGGTTTGTGCAGAAGCAGCACCTGTACCAGTGCCTGTAGTTGTTGCACATGCTGTTAAAGCTAAAACAACTGGCGCTAGAGCGAGCATCAATTTTTTCATCATTTTTCCTTTGATTGAACGTTGGCAGCGCGTATTGTGCCTAAACTCAACTTTAGAAGAAACAAATAATTTGATGCATTTATGCAAACTATTTTGCCGAGCGAAACTCAGCTCATCAAATGCTTTTTTGGGAGTAAAACGTTCTGTTTTTAGCACGCTCTGTCACATATAAAACATTTCTCAAAATCTGTGCTTTCCCCTAAAATCACAAATCAAAACGACAAAAAAAGGGTCTTTTATGCCTGCTGCTTCCTCTCAGTATTACACCCGTACCGCACAAATTCTGCATTGGGTGATGGCAATTATTTTCATCGTCGCATGGGTTATTGGCTTTTATAGTGGAAATTTTTTAAGCTATGACGTTGATGGCAGCTTTAAAGGTGATGTGATTACGTTGCACAAGAATATTGCAACCACAATTATCTTTTTGGTAATTATCCGGATTTTATGGCGCTATACACATCCAGCTCCAAAACTACCTGACACTATGTCACCGATGATGAAAACTTTGGCACATGTTGGTCATCTACTCCTTTATGTGATTTTGGTTGCTTTACCTGTCACTGGTTGCTTGTTTAGTTGGAGTGCTGGTCATCCTGCCCCTGTTTTATATTTATTTGAAATTCCGCGTTTAGTGCAAGATAACCCAGAGCTTTTAGCTGTTGTTAAACCATTACATATTTATATTTCTTGGTTTGCCGGTTTTCTCATTGTTGGGCATGTACTTGCAGCTTTGAAACATCACTTTATTGATAAAGACAATATTTTAAATAGTATGACCAAACAACCTAAATAAACCTGATATATAAAAAAACCGCCCGAGATGGGCGGTTTTTTTATTTAAATTTTTTGGATTTCTGCAATCCACTTTTGTTTCTCTTCATCTGAAATGAAAGAGGCTTCAAAAGAGTTAATTGCGAGTTGCTTCAACTCATCATTGGTTAAATCTAATGCCTGTTGAATGGCAAAGAAATTATCATTCATATAACCACCGAAATATGAAGGATCATCTGAGTTAACCGTCACATGTACGCCTTTTTGTAAAAGACGGCGGATATTATGATCTTTCATATCCTTAACAACACATAGCTTTAAGTTACTTAAAGGACAAACTGTTAATGGCATTTTTTCATTAATTAAACGTGCCATTAATTGTTCGTCTTCTTCAGAACGCACACCATGATCAATACGATTCACTTTAAGTAGATCTAAAGCTTCCCATACATATTCAGGCGGGCCTTCTTCGCCAGCGTGTGCAACGATTAAGAAACCTTCTTCACGCGCCTTAGCAAAAACACGTTCAAATTTAGCTGGCGGATGCCCTACTTCACTTGAATCAAGGCCAACTGCAATAATGTCTTGTTTAAATGGTAAAGCCTGCTCAAGTGTTTCAAATGCAGCTTCTTCACTTAAATGACGTAAGAAACACATAATCAGTTGAGAGCTAATACCAAACTTAGCTTTGGCATCTGCACAAGCGCGTTTTAAACCATTAATCACTGTTGAGAATGCAATACCACGGTCAGTGTGGGTTTGCGGGTCAAAGAACATTTCTGTGTGAACGACATGATCTTCGGCACATTTCTCAAAATAAGCCCATGCTAAATCATAAAAGTCTTGTTCATGTACAAGAACATTCGCCCCAGCATAGTAAATATCTAAGAATGATTGAAGATTATGAAAGTTATAAGCTTGCTTTACTTCTTCAACAGATTTGTAAGGAATCTGAATCTGATTGCGCTGGGCAATTGCAAACATTAATTCAGGTTCGAAAGTCCCTTCAATATGTACATGCAATTCGGCTTTTGGTAAGGCGCGAATCAGCTCGACTTGATTCATATTAACTCCACGTCTAAAGAAAAAGGGTGTGGTCAAAATCACACCCTTTTATAATTTTCTTCTTATTGAAAACTATGTCTAAGATAGCTCAAGAAGAAAATTATAAAAAATCATATTAACCGCCAAATGCGATAAATTTAAATACCCAAAGTGCAGCAATAATCCATACCATGTACGGTACAGTTTTTGCCTTACCCGTGAATAATTTAACTAATGCATAGCTAATAAAGCCCATTGCAATACCATCAGCAATTGAATAGGTGAATGGCATAAATACAATGGTTAAAAATGCTGGAACAGCTTCAGTAATATCATCCCAATCAATGTGAGTGATCCCTTGGATCATCAATACACCAATAAACAATAAAGCTGGCGCCGTTGCAAAACCTGGTACAGATTGAGCGAGAGGTGCTAAAAATAAACAGCAGATAAATAAGACTGCAACCACAACAGCAGTTAAACCAGTACGTCCGCCTGCTGCCACACCTGAAGCTGATTCAATATATGGTGTAGTTGAAGATGTACCTAATGCGGCACCTGCAACGATTGCAGTAGAGTCTGCAAATAATGCTTTCTTCAAACGAGGTAATTTACCGTCTTGTAAAAGACCTGCACGGTGTGAAACACCAACCAAAGTACCTGTGCTGTCAAACAAGTCCACAATAAAGAATACGAAAATGACGCCGACCATACTTGCAGTAAATAGACCTTCAAAGTCCATTTGCATGAATGTTGGTGCAATTGAAGGAATTTGACCCACTACACCCTTAAATTCATTTAAACCTAAAGCAGTAGCGATGGCCGTAACAACTAAAATACTAATAATGATTGCGCCACGAACTTTTAATTGGTGTAAAACCACAATCATTAAAAATCCGAATAACGCTAATAATACTTTAGGCTGTTTAATATCGCCCAAACCAACTAATGTCGCTTGGTTATCAACAATGATTCCAGCATTTTTTAGTGCAATCAGTGCTAGGAACAAACCAATACCACCACCGATTGCAAATTTAAGTGACATTGGAATCGCATTAACAATCGCTTCACGAATTTTAAAGAAGCTAATTGCAAGAAAGACAAGGCCTGAAACAAAAACAGCGGCTAAAGCTGTTTGCCATGGCACGCCCATTCCCATACAAACCGAATAGGTAAAGTAAGCGTTTAAACCCATACCAGGGGCCAGTGCGATTGGATAATTAGCAATGATCCCCATTACTAAACATCCGATTGCTGCTGCCAAACAGGTCGCAACGAATACGGCACCATGATCCATGCCGGTTTCAGATAAAATGAGTGGATTGACAATAATGATGTAACACATCGTTAGGAATGTAGTTACACCAGCAAGAACTTCAGTTCGGAAAGTGGTTTTATTGTCGCTTAGCTTAAATAAACGCTCTAACCAGCCTGCCGAAGAATTGGGCGCCGCCATAAGTAGCCTCTATGCAAAATCTGAACTGTGGAATATTTACGTCTATGTAGGTCTCTGAACAATATTGTTTTTCTGTTCAGTCCTATAAACAAGAATCTCAAATTTAAGAAGCAACAAATATGCCACTCATTTGGTTTCTAGTTGTATACGTAGAAAATAACCACAGCCCCTCTTGAAACACAAAAAAGCTGCATAACCCCTATGCAGCTTTTTTACTATACGTTCAATAAGTTTAACAGATTCAACAGAAACATGATCAAAATTTATGAAAAGATATGACCAATGGCACTGTAAAAATTAGAAATTTATAGCTCAACATTGCTAAAAAATAATTTTTTTCTCGCCTATATATTGTTGCATATTATAAGAGGCTAAATTGCTATGATGAGCATGATTAGGATTTCGCTCGATACTTTGTAAATTTTTTTCAGCCTCTTGTATGATCCGCATTAGCTCTTGATGTCTCTTATTTTGAGTATCTAAATACACCCAATACCCTAGTACAAAGACGATACCCACGCACAACACTATTAATACTTTATTGATCATTATTATTATCTCTATGTTTTTAATGTTAATGATCTTAACAAAAAATTATAGCTTTGTGAATATTTTCACATTTATTTACAATAATACATTACCACTCAAGCAATTGAAAATAAATGTGATTTTTAAAATATTCATAAAATCACCAATAATTATTAAACTTTTCCATTAGATGTCTTTCATAAATCAT
>NZ_JAVIMC010000095.1:0-238 GCF_031196995.1 Acinetobacter sp. 12966 | reverse complement strand
ATTTCAGCAAACTTCATTATTCGTAAAGACCAATTCCCTGCGGGTTTTGGGCAAAAGTCTCGAACTTGGGTAGCCAGCCAACTCAATAGAACATTTGGTATTATTGCCAAATATGAAAGTGATATTCCTTCAAAATATTGGATGGATATTCCTAAAAATGAACAATTAAACTATATGAAAATGATGCGCGAGGCTCGTATACAGCTAACCAAAGCAGGTATCTACGACCCAAAAATGA
>NZ_JAVIMC010000094.1:0-132132 GCF_031196995.1 Acinetobacter sp. 12966 | reverse complement strand
TGTTAGCGGCAGTGTAAAAATGACCCCCTAACGGCATTTAAAAACTGACCCCCTTGGTTAATATAGCGGTCATTTTGGACTGCTCAACATGTTAACTTTGGAGCAAGCAGTGACAATCCAAATATTTCATCAACAAGGTAAATCCATTAAAGCCATTAGTCGTGAACTGGGTGTGTCCAGAAATACCGTACGTAAATATTTACGGCAAAACACCACACCTCAGTATCAGCGTATACAGCCTAGAACAAGTATCCTTGACCCATATAAACCTTATTTGCTCGAACGCGTAAACGCAGCTCATCCTGAATGGATTCCTGCCGTTGTGCTCTACCAGGAAATTTTAGGGTTGGGATATCCAGGAAAGATCAGGATCTTGAGGAAATATCTTGCAACATTAAAACCAGTTGCTAAACCGGAACCGATCATTCGTTTTGAAACCCAACCTGGCCAACAAATGCAGGTTGATTTCACGACGATTCGACGTCACCACACGACTTTGAAAGCCTTTGTGGCCACATTAGGTTATTCCAGAGCGGCTTTCGTGAAATTTTATGATCATGAACGTACGGATGCATGGATCGATGGTCTGGAAAATGCATTTCAGTTCTTTGCTGGAGTACCTCAGGAAATCCTGTTTGATAACGCTAAAACGATCATGATTGAACGGGATGCCTATCAGGAGGGGCAGCATAAATGGAACCCCAAACTGCTCGACTGTGCCAAGAAATATGGCTTTCGTCCCCGCGTATGTAAGCCCTACCGCGCACAGACCAAAGGCAAAGTTGAACGCTTTAATGGATACCTCAAATCAAGCTTTATTGTGCCATTGAAAGCAAGCCTGAAGACTTCGGGTTTACTGTTAGATGTTAATGTCGCCAATGCCCACATTGGCCGGTGGCTGCATGAAACCGCCAATCAGCGGATTCATGCCACCACGCAAGAAAAACCGGCTGTTCGACTGCAACACGAGCAGCAAAGATTTGCGCCATTACCGCAATCAGATACGGTTTCCGGCACTGTACCTGTTGCAGCGGCACAGCATGTAATGCCCTACGAGAGTTTGCAGCATCCGTTATCGGTATATGACCAGTTGCTGGGAGTTTCCTGATGAATCTGCAATACGAACGTATAGAGCAGCTTTGCCAAAAGCTCAATCTGCCTACCATCGCATCACAATGGTCACATCATGCACAACAAACATTAGGTCAGGATGGAAGTTATGCCGACTTTGTTGAAGCCATGCTGATGCATGAATATGCTGCCAGGCAACAGCGCAGTCAGCAGGTACTGATGAAACTCTCAGGCCTGCCTCAAGTCAAAACCCTGGAAGACTATGATTTTAATTATGCCCTAGGGGTACCTAAATCACAGGTGATTGAACTGTTCAATCTGAGCTTTATTCCTAGAGCAGAAAATGTGGTGTTTCTCGGGGCTAGCGGAGTAGGAAAAACGCATTTATCCATGGCATTAGGCTATAAGGCCATCATGAACAACATTAAGATCAAGTTCATTACCGCAGCGGATTTAATGCTGCAACTGAGTACAGCCTACCAGCAAGGTAAATTGAAAACCTATATGCAGCGTGCGGTACTGGCACCAAAGTTACTGATTATCGATGAAATTGGTTATTTACCGTTTGGACGTGAAGAAGCGAATCTGTTCTTTAACGTGATTGCCAAGCGTTATGAAAAAGGCAGTACGATATTGACGAGTAACTTACCATTTAGCCAATGGTCGAAGTCGTTTGCGGATGATGTCACGTTGACCGCTGCAATGTTAGATCGGTTACTGCATCACTGTCATGTGGTACAAATATCGGGTGAGAGTTATCGTTTAAAGGATAAAAAAAGAATAGGGATTCAGCCTCAGGTTGAAACTTAATACGAGATCAAAGGGGTCAATTTTACTTTGCCATTTGTAAGGTAAAAGGGGTCAATTTTAGAATGCCGTTGACATCGGGGAAGACTTGCAGTTCACTAGCTAAAGATTTCTTATAAACTAGGTGGGGGTAATGAGTAATCAGATGATCTTTATTTTCTGCCATCCAATCCACAAAGTCATTATCCCAAAGCGACATTGAATGGGCAGGGTTATTACACAGATGGCCAGCCAATAATTCGTCTTTGTCGTATGGATTCCCATGTCCAATAGATTCACGCATTTCAACAAGAGTAATAGAGCATGACTTATAATCAATATCTTGATTCAGTAATTTTTTTACAAAGCTAATGAAGGTACACGTACCTGAGAATCCCATTCCAATGATACAGAACTTTTTCAAAGTAATATCGTCCATAAAAATGTAAATTCAGGAAGTTAAAAATTAACTTCCTGAATAATATGTGTTAGTTCAATTTCTGAAGGGCTTCTTTAATACGTGCTGCTGCTGCCTTTAGGGTCACTGGGTCACGTCCACAATTCATGCGAATGTAATGTCTGAGGCTATCGATGTTTTCACCAAAATGCATGCCTCCAATAGAAGCAACTTTTGCTGTTTCCAAAAGATATTGATCGGCCGAATCAAATCCTAGCTTTTGGATTTTTTCGCCATACTTTGACAAATCCAAGAATAAGAAAAATCCACCTTCAGGCTCAGTCACTTCTAAACCATTGCAGCTTTTCAAGTCTTCAATGAATGTCTGCATGTTCTGTCTAGCAACTACTGCACGTTTCTTTGCAACGTCATCCATATATTCTTGCATTGCTTCATGTGTCGCAATTTGGGCATAAGTCGAAGCAAATGAGTTTAAATTCACCTGTACTTTTTCCATAACTTTAATCAGTTTGTCCGAAGCACAAATATATCCAGATCGGTCGCCGTGCATTCCATAGGTTTTACCAGGACCAGTAATATAAATGGTGTAGTCCCACATAGAGTGTATTTGGTCTTTAAACTCCTGCGTAATATTTGAAATGTTTGCAGGTTTAGTATTCAAAATATGTGATTCATAAGGGCAATCAAAAAGCACATAGATTGGGCTTAGACCTTTTGATAAACGTTCGGCATTGGCAGTCAAAATCACTTTTGAAATCGACTCTAATTCATCACGAGTATAAATTTTGCCAGAAGGGTTTAGGCAGTCACCAAGAATGATAATTTTGGTTTTATCTGTAATGGTTTTTTCTAACTCAACTACATCAATCGCTTGGTTATAAAAGTCTTTGACATAGATTGGTTTAGCTTTACCTAAGTGCAATTCAATCATGTCTGCGTAATGAGGCCAGTTTGGTACCGGGTAAATCACTTCATCGTCTGGATTTAGAAGTGTATGGAATACCACGGTGATAGCGCCTTTAATACCGCCAGGAGTGACCATAATTTCAGTATCTGGGTTGAAGCTAATGTCTCGTAAACGCTTCACACGCTCAGCAATAGACTTTCGTAAGAAAGAGAAGCCTTTAACTGGGGCAAACTCATGGATAATTGCAGCATTATTTGAAATATAACTCTTAACTGCATCATCAATCCCGCTATTGGTCTTTTCATCCAAAGTACCAATACTTAAATCAATGACCTGATCATCTGCGCTAGACTTTTTATTTAATTCTAGAATTTTTGCCTTAGTTCCGTGTGTAATTGATTCACGTAAATTCAAGGCTGCTTGTGAAATACCTAAGTTTTGCATTGTGAAATCTCAAAATCCGTTTTAATTAAAGTGATACAGCTTGATCAAACATTGCATTCCACATCTTAAGCTGGGCTTTCAATGTTTCATTTGCACCAAACTTAATCTCATCAAGGTCTTCTTGATTATTACAGTTGTTATGGACACACTGTTTAGCATCTTGAGCATGACGATCTTCGACGCCATTTTCGATATGGGCATTAAAATAAACCTCAACCTTCTTAACGAATTCATTTGGATCAAGGTTTTTGTTATTGAATCGGAACGCTTCACGGAATACGGTAAGCATCTTATCAGCATGGTTTTCTAGGGCCATGACTGCTCCCAACATGCGAGGATAACTGCCTGTAATCAAACCTTGGATAGTATCTCGATACTGTAATGTCTCTGCGATGATTCGATCACTATTTTTAGCTTGTTGAACCTTCATCTCTGGAAGATTGTATTCTGCAGCGCCAAATACATTGAGCGCATTCTCCATAAAGATTTCATGGCACTTAGCCTTTTCACCCATACCAGTTTCTTCACTTAAGATATGGGTGAATAGGACTAGAGTGTCCATATCATTTTCAAAAGCAGATCGTGAACATACATGGGCAATCCCTTTCACGGTTAGCTCTGTACGATAGAAGAAGTTGTCACGAAATAAGATATATGATTCTGGCGTCCAAGACGTAGAAGTTAAATGCTTGAAATAATTGTTTTGGAAAATTTCGTGATCATCCATTTTAGTAATGAATTCATCTAACTCAGCACTAATAGTTTCTTTACAATCAACATTTCCATTGATGATTACTTTAGAGTTCATTTTTGAATTTCCTTTTATAATGAAATTTATTTTTACAGCGAAATTTTTATAACAAAGAAATAATCAAAAAAAATGAGTATTAAATATTTTAATGTTTGATAAAATTATCTAATATTTATGTGGTAATTTATATTTTAGTGTAGTTTGGCTTGGTTAAAAATCAAAAATGGAATTTTAAATGTATCTTTTAGAAGATTTTTCAGTACTGCAACTTTCAATAATGTTAATAACAATAGTTTTTTCTTATATTATCTTTGGAATGGTGGGTTTTGGCACTGCATTAATTGCGAGTCCTGTATTACTTAACTTTTTACCTCTCTCACAAATTATTCCACTGTTAGCCTTACTAGATATGTTCGCTGCCATTTCGAATGTCATTAAAGATGGTAAGAAAGCAGACTTTTCTGAATTAAAATTTCTAATACCACTTATGTTTGTCGGTAGTTTTCTTGGCTTTATACTGCTGATGAGAGTTAATGCAAGTTACGCACTTCTAGCATTTGGTATATTTACTCTTTTATATGCTATTTACTCATTAAGCGGCTTTAAACCACAGAAAAAACTAGAGAAAAAATTTGTTTTTCCTTTTGGGTTATCTGGTGGTTTCTTAGGAGCCATGTTTGGTAGCGGTGGATTTTTATATGCGATTTACCTTAATGGACGAATCGAAACTCCAGAAAAAATCCGTGTCACTCAAACTACATTAATTGGATGTAGTACGGTTTTTCGAGTCATTCTGTTTACTACAGCGGGTGTGTATTTTTCGGATAATTTATTTTCACTTGCGCTTCTGTTTATCCCATCAATGTTGATAGGGGCATTCATTGGCAAGCGAATTACGCTCAAATTATCTAAGCAGCAATTCTTGAAAATTATTAATTTCATTGTACTGCTATCTGGAATATCGATTATTATTAAATATGCTTTAACAGTATAGACTAATTATTTGTGGTATCTAAACTAATTGATTTAGATGTTAATAATTTTAACCCTAAATAATCTTGAATTTATTCTATTTGTTTTAATAATCAAGGGTGAGATACATATACTGCTTTATAGAAAATACTAATCAATACATTTATGCCTAGAGTGGAATAAAATCAATTAATTAATATCCATTTATAAATTTTAATGGTGTGATAGTGGATTTTGTAAAAAGTGACTATAGAATCAGTAAAGTTTTCATTAAACTCATTTAAAATTAATTTAAGTGAGAAAGTGGTAAGGGATACATATAGAGGCTGGTAATTTAGTAAAATTGGTAAAGCTTTATACATATATCGCCAAGACTCAGCATGTTGAAAAAAGTCTAATAAATACAAGCCAAGAAAAAACCGCTATAGAGATAGCGGTTTTTTCTTTCAGATGCCTAAACTTACCAGCTCAAAGCACCACCAGTTTGGTAGTCAGTTACGCGAGTTTCGAAGAAGTTCTTCTCTTTACGTAAGTCCATCATCTCAGACATCCACGCAAATGGATTCGTTACACCAGCAAATTGCTCTGGTAAACCTAACTGAGATAAACGACGGTTACAGATGAATTTTAAATATTCTTCCATCATGCTTGCGTTCATACCCAATACACCGCGTGGCATCGTGTCACGTGCATATTCGATTTCAAGCATCGTACCTTCAACAATCATTTGAACCACTTCTTGTTGGAACTCAGCAGTCCAAAGATGAGGGTTCTCAATCTTGATTTGGTTAATCATGTCGATACCAAAGTTCAAGTGCATAGATTCATCACGCAAGATGTATTGGAACTGCTCAGCAACACCGTTCATCTTGTTACGACGACCCATACTCAAAATTTGAGTAAAGCCACAGTAGAAGAAGATCCCTTCAAGAACACAGTAGAATGCGATCAAGTTACGAAGTAAGCGTTGGTCGTTTTCAGGTGTACCTGTGTGGAAATTAGGATCAGTTAAAGATTGAGTATATTTCAAGCCCCAAGCTGCTTTACGTGCAACAGATGGAACTTCACGGTACATGTTGAAGACTTCGCCTTCGTCCATACCTAAAGATTCAATACAGTATTGGTAAGCGTGAGTGTGAATTGCTTCTTCAAACGCTTGACGCAAGATGTACTGACGGCATTCAGGGTTAGTAATGTGACGGTAAATCGCCAATACCAAGTTGTTTGCAACCAAAGAGTCTGCGGTCGAGAAGAAACCTAAAGAACGCATAACAATAGTACGCTCGTCTTCAGTTAAGCCATTTTCAGACTTCCAAAGCGCGATGTCATGGTTCATGTTCACTTCTTGAGGCATCCAGTGGTTTGCACACCCGTCAAGATATTTCTGCCAAGCCCATTCGTATTTAAATGGTACAAGTTGGTTCAAGTCCGCACGACAGTTAATCATTGCTTTGTCGTCAACTTGAACACGTTGAGCACCCATTTCTAGCTCTTCAAGGCCAGGGGCAACGTCTAAGTGTTCTAAGGCTTGAGCGGCTCTAGCCACTGTATCGGAGGCAACTGTTGGTCGCACGGAATGGGTTCCAGCGGATTGTGGAGCTGCCACGCTCGGCGATGATGGCTGCGCAGTAGATACATTCTGCGAATCTGACGCTTTTTCCGGTTGGACGGGCGCAGACTTGTGTTCAGGTGTAGTCGGTTTTTGCGAATCATCTTCAAAATCGTCCCAACTAAGGATAGACATTTTTGTTCTCTCTTCGTTGTATATATCTATATTTGACATCTCTTAAACGAAGATGTCCCTACTATACGCTTTTAATGTGTAAACAAAATTAAGTTTTATTGATGCATGACCAAATTTTGGGCCTTTGGTCTCTACTCCCTACAACTTATTTTGTTTACGCTGCTGCTTACGTATTGTGATAAATGCGTAAACCATCGGCATATAAAAGAAAATAAAGGCAAAGATTAAAACTCCAACACCAAGCATATAGTTATGGCTGAGATGAGAAAGCATAATCTTTACCTCTTTTAAGATTGCTCTTTAGTGAAAAAGAGCAATCTTATTAAATGTTATTGGCAAGCTTCACAATCAGGGTTGTCGATTGAACAAGCCATTGGTACAGGAGCTGCTTGAGTAAAGCCTTCTTCTTCAACTGCTGCTTCTGGTTTCTTCGTTTCTACAACAGGGGCAGCAACCGCCGCTGCTTCAACAGTTGCAGGTTTAACTGCGTTTAAAGCACCTGTGTTAATTGTAGATTTTTCAGCAGAAGTTGCACCTAAAGCTCGGAGGTAATAAGTCGTCTTAAGACCACGTAACCATGCCATCTTGTAAGTGATGTCAAGTTTCTTACCATTTGCACCAGAGATGTAAAGGTTAAGCGACTGAGCCTGATCAATCCATTTTTGACGGCGTGATGCAGCATCAACGATCCAACGTGTATCTACTTCAAACGCAGTAGCAAAGATTGCTTTTAATTCTTCAGGAATACGAGCAATTTTTTGTACTGAACCTTCAAAGTGTTTAAGGTCGTTAACCATTACTGTGTCCCAAAGACCGCGATCTTTTAATGCACGAACGAGGTATGGGTTAATAACAGTGAACTCACCAGACAAGTTGGATTTCACATATAAGTTTTGGAATGTTGGCTCAATAGACTGAGAAACACCACAAATGTTAGAGATGGTTGCAGTTGGAGCAATCGCCATCACGTTTGAGTTACGCATACCGTCTTTTTGAACTTTGGCACGTAAAGTGTCCCAGTCTAAACGTTGAGTACGGTCAACTTCGAACATGCGCTCTGGACGAGATTTCGCAACAATTTCTAAAGAGTCGATTGGAAGGATACCTTGATCCCACAATGAACCTTTGAATGTTGAGTAAGCACCACGTTCAACAGCCAAGTTGCTTGAAGTTTCAATCGCGTAGTAGCTAATCACTTCCATTGATTCATCTGCAAAATCAACAGCAGCGTCTGAACCGTAAGCAATACCCATTTCGTATAGCGCATCTTGGAAGCCCATGATACCCATACCCACAGGGCGGTGTTTCAAGTTGGAGTTTTTCGCTTGTGGTACAGCGTAATAGTTAATGTCGATAACGTTATCGAGCATACGTACTGCTGTTTTAATAGTACGAGCTAACTTCTCACGGTCTAACACACCACCTTGAACGTGTTGTACAAGGTTGATCGAACCTAAGTTACATACTGCAATTTCGTCTTGATTTGTGTTCAAGGTAATTTCAGTACATAGGTTAGATGAGTGAACTACGCCAACGTGTTGTTGTGGTGAACGTAAGTTACATACATCTTTGAATGTGATCCAAGGATGACCAGTTTCAAACAACATAGAAAGCATTTTGCGCCATAAGTCTTTAGCACGTACTTTCTTGTGTAGCATGTTAGTTTCTTTCGCTACAGACTCATAGTAAGCATAACGCTCAGCAAATTCAGCACCAGTCAAGTCGTGCAAGTCTGGAGTTTCAGAAGGGGTAAATAATGTCCATTCACCATCTTCAAATACACGTTGCATAAACAAGTCTGGAACCCAGTTCGCAGTGTTCATGTCGTGAGTACGGCGACGGTCATCACCCGTGTTTTTACGAAGCTCTAAGAACTCTTCGATGTCTAAGTGCCAAGTTTCTAGGTATGCACACACAGCACCTTTACGCTTACCACCTTGGTTTACCGCAACAGCTGTATCGTTCGCAACTTTCAAAAATGGAACAACACCCTGAGACTTACCGTTAGTACCTTTAATATAAGAGTTCAAGGCACGTACAGGTGTCCAGTCATTACCTAAACCACCAGCCCATTTAGAAAGCATCGCGTTGTCACGCATCGCGCCATAAATGTCATAAAGGTCATCGCCAATTGTTGTTAAGTAACAACTTGAAAGCTGTGGACGTAATGTACCTGAGTTAAACAGGGTAGGCGTAGAAGCCATGTAGTCGAAGCTAGACAATAAGTTATAGAACTCAATTGCACGCTCTTCTTTATCTTGCTCATTGAGTGCAAGACCCATCGACACACGCATAAAGAATAATTGTGGTAATTCGAAGCGAACGCCGTTTGAGTGAATGAAGTAACGGTCAAATAAAGTCTGTAAACCTAAATAGGTAAACTGATTAGAACGTTCTGGCTGAATTGCTGCTGATAGTTTTTCTAAGTCGAAGTCAAGCAAGTCAGGTGAAAGCAAATCAAGCTCAACACCTTTTTTCAAGAATGCTTCAAGTGCATTGTTTTCTGGTGTGTCTGTTGATAAACCTAAGAATGCTAAACCTGTACCTACTAACTCGTTACAAAGCAAACGTGCAGTCACATAAGTGTAGTTAGGTTCTTGTTCAATACGGGTACGTGTTGCCATCATCATTGTAGTGGCAATATCACTTTCTTTTACGCCGTTATATAAGTTTTTAACGGTTTCATCCACAATGGCTTGAACATCAATACCTTCCAAACCTTCAGCTGCTTTAGAAACAGTTGCTTGCAATGCACTTAAATCAAGTGGCTGAAGCTGACCGTTTGCGTCAGTAACTTGTAAAGTAGGGTGGTGGTTTGAGTTCGTTTGCTGACGAGCGCTAGCACGTTGTTCACGGTAAATCACATAAGCGCGGGCAACCTTTTGTTCCCCAGTACGCATTAAAGCAAGTTCTACTTGATCTTGAATTTCTTCAATATGGATCGTACCGCCCGATGGTAAACGGCGAGTGAAAGTATTTAATACCATTTCCGTCAACTGGGTAATACGGTCATGAATACGGCTAGAATCCGAACTCTGTTGACCTTCCACAGCAAGAAAAGCTTTACCAATCGCAACTGAAATTTTCTCTGCATCAAATGCAGCAACATCTCCAGTGCGCTTAATCACCTGAATTTGACCGGGAGTCGAAGTAATTACGCTCATGCCAGCATAGCTCCATTGTCACTTTTGTTATGTTCATAGACCGTTTGAACCGAGCAAAAAACATGCCACGATATTTGAGGGATAAACACAAGACTTAGTAGTTAAAGTTTATTTTCAACACAAGATACGGGATTTTTCATAGCAGATCAATCTTGACTTTTTAGTAATTTTTTATCTGTATGATTTGATGGGAGATAGCATAGCAAAGCTGTTAAAAAACGCTTATAGATAACTTTGTGGATAACTCAAAAAACAAACACTTAAATAAATTTAAACTAAACAGAGAAATAATTTGTTTAATATTCATACATTGGAAATATGAATAGAATATGAAATTTAATAACAATAAATAAATCTTAAAAACACGTGAAAATTCAAAGGCTAATAAAATGCAACAAAACACGGTTGTCATGTATCAGTTTGGTGAACGCCTACTTGTTTACAATGTAAACGTGTGTATATTGCAAATGATAAACGAATGTATCTGCAAGATTTTTAAGATGCATGAAACGAGATTTATAGGGGCAATGATATGAGCCAAGAAGAAAAGTTACCAAAGATTCTGATCGTTGAAGATGACGAGCGCTTAGCGCGATTAACTCAAGAATATTTAATTCGCAACGGTTTGGAAGTTGGTGTAGAAACTGATGGTAACCGTGCAATTCGTCGTATTATTAGTGAACAACCAGATCTAGTAGTCTTGGATGTCATGTTGCCGGGTGCCGATGGCTTAACAGTTTGCCGTGAAGTTCGTCCACATTACCATCAACCGATTCTGATGTTGACTGCACGTACAGAAGACATGGATCAGGTACTTGGTTTGGAAATGGGTGCAGATGACTATGTTGCTAAACCAGTTCAACCACGTGTTCTTTTAGCACGTATCCGTGCACTATTACGTCGCACAGATAAAACTGTAGAAGATGAAGTTGCACAACGTATCGAGTTTGATGACCTTGTGATTGATAATGGCGGCCGTTCAGTAACGTTGCATGGTGAGCTTGTTGATTTCACTAGCGCAGAATATGACCTATTATGGTTGCTTGCATCAAATGCTGGCCGTATCTTATCGCGTGAAGATATCTTCGAACGTTTACGCGGTATTGAATACGATGGTCAGGACCGTTCAATCGATGTCCGTATCTCACGTATTCGTCCAAAAATTGGCGATGATCCTGAAAATCCAAAGCGTATTAAAACAGTACGTAGTAAAGGTTACTTATTCGTTAAAGAAACCAATGGGTTATAAGATCTGCATAAACTTCCTATAAGGTTGGTCGAGTGTTTAAACACAGTATATTCCTGCGAATATATGCGGGACTGGTAATTCTTGTTGTTTTGGTTGCCGTTTTTGGTTATTTGCTTGTACAAATCATCAATTATCAACGGGCACAAGAATACCGAGAATCTTTAACCGATGGTATTTCTTATGTCATTAGTGAAGGGGTCGCTCGACAACCAGGGAAGCAGCAGAAAATAGATTGGATTTCAGATGCATCAGATTTATTGGAACTTCCAATCTATTATACTGATGCAAGCAAGGTGGAATTATCTCGTACCGAGAAAAAGCGAATCGAAGCTCAAAAATCTGTTGTCCGGTACGATGCTAGTAATAGTATTGCATATATCATTATTGGCTTGCGTGATGATCCTCAGCACTTTTTATCGATAAAAGTCGATAAAATTAGTGAGCGCCAAATGAAGGCTCTCCCTATTTTTGTACTTGATTATCTGATGTTTTATCCGGGTCAAGAACAAGAATATCTTGCCAAGATTCAAAAGCATTTTTCCTACCCAATTAATATCTACAATATTCAAGACATTAATCTGGACTCTGAACAAATTGGTCGGTTACGCCAAGACCAAAGCGTCATGTTGTACAAAGACAGTGCAACAGTCCGCGGTACAACAATTTCAATTGTCTCTCCAATACCGAATCATCCTGCACAGGTTCTCGTGCTTGGGCCGGTTCCGATGTTTAACTGGATGCCTTTGCAGCTTTCAGCAGGGATTACCTTATTTAGCTTATTTTTGCTGAGTCTAGGTGTCTATGGGTTGATCTTGCCACTAGAGCGTAAGATTCGCCAAGTGCGTTATGCATTAAACCGTATGAAGTCTGGTGATTTGTCATTGCGTGTTCCTATTGAAGGAAGTGACGAAATGGCAAACTTGGCATCAAGTTATAACAATATGTCTGATCATATTCAGCGCTTAATCGAGGCTCAGCGTGAGTTAATGAGAGCCGTATCTCATGAGCTTAGAACGCCTGTTGCCCGTATTCGCTTTGGTACAGAAATGTTGGCGGAAGAAGATGACTACAATCATCGTATGCATCAAGTCGATATGATTGATAAAGATATTGAGGCACTCAATACTTTAATTGATGAAATCATGACTTATGCAAAACTAGAGCAAGGTACACCTTCACTAGATTTTGATGAAATTACTTTATTTGATGTGTTGGATCAGGTTGCGGTCGAAACCGAAGCCTTAAAAACACAAAAAGAAATTGAACTGGTTGCTCCTCCACTTTATGTAAAAGTAGATGCTGAGCGTCGTTATTTACATCGTGTTGTTCAAAACTTAGTGGGTAACGCGGTTCGTTATTGCGATAATAAAGTTCGGATTACCGGTGGTATCCATAGTGATGGCATGGCCTTTGTTTGTGTTGAAGATGATGGCGCAGGTATTCCTGAACAAGACCGTAAAAGGGTATTTGAGGCTTTTGCCCGTCTAGACGATAGCCGTACGCGTGCGTCGGGTGGTTATGGTTTAGGGTTATCTATCGTAAGCCGTATTGCCTATTGGTTTGGCGGTGAAATTAAAGTGGATGAAAGCCCAACCTTGGGTGGCGCTCGTTTTATTATGACATGGCCAGCAAAACGCTTTAAACAGCCTCCTTTAAAAGCCAATAAAAAAGCACCTTCATAAGGTGCTTTTTTATTAATCTACTTATAGTTGGGTTGCATCTGGTTCCAAAATAGGTTTTCCGCTTCTTAAGCTGGTTAATGCATCGGAATTAAAATCGATCAGTAACGAATTGTTTTTTGCATCAATCTGGTATTTTTGAATAAGAGGTTGATCTCCATTAAGCGTTTCTATTTTATATTCATCTGCAATATTCAAAATACCTTCTAGGTTTGTTGTCGTTGACGCAAAATCCTGTCTAAATATTTCATAGACGTCTCGCAAGTCAAAAATTGCATTGTTGGCATCTGGATGTTTGTAAATATAGCTTTCTATATGTCGCACCAGTAATTGTGCAAACAAGTAGTAGTTTGGTTTATGCGTATATTCTAGAGTCATGCATTTTTCTCCTTATTATCTGTTATTAGCATACATGGCAAAACACAGGTTATTGTATAAAATTCATTACACTAGATGATGAAATGGAAAAATTATAAAGAGATAAACACTCGATTACGTCCTTGGCGTTTTGCTTGATATAAAGCGTCATCTGCTTCTTTAAATAAGTTTTCAATCGCTCGATGGGACGATGGGGAATATAAGCTTATGCCAATACTCACCTGTATAAAAATTGGTAATTTCCCATAAATATAAATCGGTTGCTGACTAATTTTAATTCGAATTTGTTCAGCCAGTTCAAATGCACTTTCTTTAGTGGTATCTGCAATAAAAATGGCAAACTCTTCACCTCCAAAGCGGCCTAATAAATCATGAGGATGTAAAATATTTTGAATCGTGGTGACACAGGTTTGTAGAGCACGGTCGCCTATTTGATGGCCGTAGTTGTCATTAACTTGTTTAAAGTGGTCTACATCAAGCATGAAAAAAGCTGAGGTCTTATTTTCTTTTTGTACTTTTTCTTGAAGTAATCTGACTGACTGTAAAAACTGGCGTCGAGTCAGACTTGAAGTTAGTTCATCATGTGCAATGGCATGTTGAAGTTTTTGAATTAACTCTGAATGCAAAACACTAATGCTAGAAACCGTAAGTGGGGCAATCGTCATCATAATTAACCCAATACGGATTGAGATCGTATTGCTGAGATATTCGTTTGGATAGAGTAAAAGGTAATGTCCAGAGATATGATAAATAATATAAGCACTGGTGAGGCTTGTAATGAGTGCAACAATAATAGGTTTGTAGCGAATAGCACACCAGATCAGTGCTGCAATCGGGTAGAGGAGCGAACCCGGACCGGAGTCATAATAGCTAGCAGCAATCGAAATAAGCACGGCTCCAAAAGGTAAAAGGTCGGTTGGTTCTAGGCCACGATTTCTTGAAAAGTAATGTTTAACCTGACTATATTGTGGGATGTTCAATATGATAGGTAAAAGAAGTAAGGCATTTTGCAGTTCTGAAGTGAACCAGTAACCAAACTCATCCAACAAGCCACCAATCATAAATTTAGTATTAAACATAGGCACGAAAGTTGCTGCAAACAATGCACCTACTACGCTACCTATTCCGCATAGTCCAAATAAAAAAAGGTAGGAATAACCGCGATAGGCTGCCTTAATATGTTGATTAAAAAACATATAGAGCCCAAACGTAGTAACAACATAAAGAAAGTTTGATGTTGTTAAAACAAGTGTGAGAGCAAATGGAGTGCCCTGAAATAAGTCAGCAATCACATATCCTATATAGGCACCTAAAAATGTGCTTGGTCGGCGTGTGATTGGAAAACGAATAAGCAATCCGAGCAAAACCGAATTGGCAGGCCAAAAGAATGCAAGAAAACTTAAAGGGCGAGATGCGATGCCAATGAAACAACATGTCGCAATAATGAAGCTAAATAGGAGAAAAAACTTTAAAAAGGAGAGAAATGAAAATTCACGAAGTGAGTATGGCATCAGCTGCCCTTAATGATAAATACTCTTATCCAAGAGTAGTAAATATTATGCATGATTAAACATTCATCATAATTCAGAGGAGAAGCTGAATACAATAAAAAACAAACTAATATTATAAAAAAGTAAGTTATAAAAAGTTAATAAGCAGTTCAACTGTGTAAATATTCTAAAATTAAAAAATGAAAAAAATCATCATAATTAAAGAAACTATTAATTAAACCGATTATGTGCGGTGAAACCCCCCTTACAACACATAGATGAATAGTTTTGTATAGAAAATCATCCGAAAGACTAAGACGCTTCAACTAGCATGGGAAATTAGAAATCAGGTACAATTGGCGGGATTAATTTTGTGTTTGGTGTATTTGAAGGCCAATACATACATTCTTTGTTAAATAATAGGCCTGCCAGGAGTTATCCCCGCATGAGTGCCATTACTCCATACGACTGGGCGATTATCGCCTTCGTGATCGGCGTTACATTTCTTTGCGTCTTTATGCTCACAGTTCCCTTACTCCTCGGGGGAAAATCGTGGGGACGTGCTAAGCAAGAGCAGTTTGAATCAGGTGTCGTGAGTGCTGGTGGCGCTCGCATTCGCCTGTCTGCAAAGTTCTATTTAGTTGCAATTTTCTTTGTTGTTTTCGACTTAGAGGCGCTTTACCTCTATGCATGGTCTACTTCTGTGCGTGAAGTAGGGTGGTTGGGATATACCACTGTAGTGATCTTTGTCGTTGATTTATTGATTGCGCTTGTTTATGCCTTCTCTGTAGGTGCTTTAAGTTGGTCACCAGCAGATCGCCGTAAATCAGCAGGTGAGGCGGTTAAAATCGGTTCACCAACAATGAACATTGCTGAAATTACACGCTTTAATTCTATTGAAGAGCTCGTAACTGACCCTACAGGCCAGATTCCAGCTCAATCATCAGGTCGTGTTAAGTCAAAAACTACACCTGCATTGTCATCTGAAAAGGAGTAAGTCGGGATGAAATATACTCTGACCCGCGCGAATCCGGATGCTGATCAATACCCATTGCAAGAACGTCAAATTGTGACGGATCCACTTGAAGAGGAAGTGAATAAAAACGTATTCATGACTCGTTTAGAGGATGTCTTGCATACAGCAGTAAACTGGGGACGTAAAAACTCTTTGTGGCCATTTAACTTTGGTACCTCATGTTGTTACGTCGAATATGCAACGACCTTAACAGGTGTGCATGACTTGTCACGTTTCGGTGCAGAGGTTATCCGTGCTTCACCTCGTCAGGCTGACTTGATGATTGTTGCAGGTACCTGTTTCGTAAAAATGGCACCAGTTATTCAGCGTCTGTATGAACAGATGTTAGAGCCTAAATGGGTCATTTCGATGGGTGCTTGTGCAAACTCTGGAGGTATGTACGACATCTATTCAGTAGTACAAGGTGTAGACAAAATTATTCCTGTTGACGTGTACGTCCCAGGTTGTCCGCCTCGTCCTGAAGCATTAATTCAAGCTTTAATGCTTTTACAAGACCAGATTCAATTAGAGCGACGCCCGCTTTCTGCCGTGATCGGTGATGATCTTCAGCCAGTGTATAAGCCAAAGATGATGCCAGAACGTGATCGTAAGAATGCAGAGCGTATTGCCGTTAAAAACTTACGCTCTATGGATGAGATTAAATAATTTTTTGACGGTGTTTTGACATATCTAACTGATATGTTCATCGAGAAAATTGACAGAATTTGTATTAAATAGGAAGCCAAGCCAATGGCTGAAACTGACATTGCTATGCCAGAGTCAACAGCAGTTGATTCACGCCCAGCATTTGCAATTGTAGAAGAGCTCAAAACCAAATTTGGTGAGAACTTTTACGTGCAGGCGACTTTTGAAGAGTTTCCAACAGTCTGGGTCGAGCGCGCACGCGTGCAAGAAGTCCTTATGTTCCTGCGTAAAGTGGAACGTCCGTATGTAATGCTGTTTGACTTATCTGCGATGGATGAGCGTTTACGTGTTCATCGTGATGGTTTACCAGCATCTGACTTCACTGTGTTCTATCATTTATTATCGCTTGAGCGTAATAGTGACATTCGTATCAAGGTTGCCTTGAACGAAAATGATCTAAACATTCCGACAGCGACAAATATCTGGCCAAATGCCAACTGGTATGAACGTGAAGCTTACGATATGTTCGGTATCAATTTCGAAGGGCATCCAATGCTCCGTCGTATTTTGCTGCCAACCTATTGGGAAGGTCATCCGCTTCGTAAAGAATATTCAGCACGTGCGACAGAATATACGCCGTATATGCAAGACAAAGCGAAACAAGACTTTGAACAAGAGCACTTACGTTTTGTGCCGGAAGACTGGGGTCTTAAGCGTGGTAACGCTGATGAAGACTTCATGTTCCTGAACTTGGGTCCTAACCACCCATCTGCACATGGTGCGTTCCGTGTTGTATTGCAGTTAGATGGCGAAGAAGTGAAGGACTGTGTACCTGATATCGGTTATCACCACCGTGGTGTGGAAAAGATGGCTGAACGTCAAACATGGCATTCTTTCATTCCTTATACTGACCGTGTTGACTACTTAGGTGGTTGTGCTCAAAACATGCCGTATGTGATGGCTGTAGAGCAAATGGCAGGCATTAAAGTTCCTGAGCGTGCACAAGTTATTCGTGTCATGTTGAACGAATTGTTCCGTATTAATAACCACTTGTTATTCTGTGGTACGGCAATTCAGGATGCCGGTGGTATGACACCAGTATTCTATATGTTCGCGGACCGTCAAAAAGTTTACGACATTGTTGAAGCAATCACGGGTTACCGTATGCATCCAGCATGGTTCCGTATTGGTGGTACAGCACACGATCTTCCAAACAACTGGCAAAAGCTTGTTAAAGAATTGCTAGAGTGGATGCCTAAACGCTTAAACGAATACTACACCGCTGCATTGAAAAACTCTGTGTTTATTGGTCGTACGCGTAATGTTGCACAATACGATGCCAAATCTGCACTCGCATGGGGTGTAACTGGTACTGGTTTACGTGCAACAGGTATCGATTTTGACGTTCGTAAATATCGTCCATACAGCGGCTATGAAAACTTCGATTTTGATGTGCCGGTTGAGTATGAAGGCGATGCATACGCACGTGTGCTTGTTCACTTCCGTGAAATTACCGAGTCGCTAAAAATTATTCAACAGTGCTTGGATAACATGCCTTCTGGTCCATACAAAGCGGATCATCCATTGGCTGTTCCACCACCGAAAGATAAGACATTACAAGATATTGAAACCTTGATTACGCACTTCTTGAGCGTTTCATGGGGTCCTGTCATGCCAGCGGGCGAGTCATCATTTATGACTGAGGTGGTTAAAGGCGCAAGTACTTACTACTTGACTTCAGATAAAGCGACCATGAGTTATCGTACTCGTATTCGTACACCGACGTTTACTCACTTACAGCAAATGCCTTCAGTGATTAACGGAAGTTTAGTATCTGACTTAATCATTTATCTGGCGACCATTGACGTGGTTATGGCTGACGTGGATCGCTAAGAGGTAACACATAATGATGATTTTGACTGATAAAAAACCACGTGTGAATGTTGAAGGGATTTTGACTGCGGAAGAAATTCACGAAATCGAACATCACATTGGTCACTATCCATACCCTCGTGCAGCCTCTTTGGATGCATTGAAGTGTGTACAGCGCCGTAATGGTTGGGTAGATGACGCTCAAATGAATGCCATCGCACAGTTGTTGTCGATGAGTGTTGCTGATTTGGAAGGTGTTGCAACATTTTACAACCGTATCTATCGCCATCCGGTAGGTCGTCACGTAATTTTGCTTTGCGACTCAATTGCTTGCTTCTTAATGGGTGCAGAAACACTTGCTGAAGCATTCCAGCGTGAATTAGGAATTCAGTATGGTCAAACGACACCAGATGGTCGTTTTACACTGCTTCCAATTTGCTGCCTAGGCAACTGCGACAAAGGCCCAACTTTAATGATTGATGAAGATACTCACGGTTTAGTCGAAGTGACATCAATTAAACAGTTATTGGAGAAGTATGTATGAATACTGAACCAAAACCAATTTATGGCGACGGTAATCCAGAAACTCATCCGCTTACTTGGCGTTTAAGTAAACAAGAAGCGGTACGTAGTGCTGATGATTACGAAGCACTTGAAGGTTATGCTGGCTTTAAAAAAGCACTGGGCATGAAACCTGCTGAAGTGTTAGACGTCATTAAAGCTGCAACTGTAAAAGGTCGTGGTGGTGCGGGTTTCCCAGCAGGTATTAAATGGTCATTGATGGCACCAAATGATGGTGGTCCACGTTATTTGATTTGTAATGCCGACGAAATGGAACCGGGTACCTTTAAAGACCGTTTGTTGATGGAAAAACTTCCACATCAATTGATCGAAGGGATGTTAATTGCGGGTTATACCTTAGAAGCAACTCAAGGTTATATCTTTATCCGTGGTGAATACATCGAAGCTGCTCAATATCTAAATGAAGCGTTAGAACAGATTCGTGCTAAAGGTTATTTAGGCGAAAATATCTTAGGTTCTGGCTGGAATTTTGATCTGCATGTACATACGGGTGCAGGGCGTTATATCTGTGGTGAAGAAACTGCATTGATTAACTCGCTTGAAGGCCGTCGTGCTAATCCACGTACTAAGCCACCGTTCCCGCAAGTTGCAGGAGCATGGGGCCGTCCGACGATTGTGAACAACGTTGAAACTTATAACAACTTGCCAGCAATCATGCTTCGTGGACCAGAGTGGTATATCGGTTTATCAGCTGGTAAATCAAAAGATCCAGGCACTAAAATTTATGGTGCATCGGGTAAAGTTAAATTCCCGGGTCTTTGGGAATTGCCATTTGGTACAACTGCGCGTGAAGTGATTGAAGATCATGCCGGTGGTATGCGTGAGGGCTTAAAGCTCAAAGCATGGTTACCAGGTGGTGCTTCAACTGACTTTTTACCAGCAGATACCATTGATTTACCAATGGATGCAGACACGATTATGAAAGCAGGTTCTCGTTTGGGAACATGTTTGTTAATGGTGGTAGATGAAACTCAATGTATGGTATCGCTCACTCGTAACTTAGAAGAGTTCTTTGCGCGTGAATCATGTGGTTTCTGTACACCATGTCGTGATGGTTTGCCATGGGCTGTTAAAGCGCTTAAAGCACTTGAATCAGGCGAAGGTAAGAAAGAAGATATCGACCATTTACAAGAACTAACTCGTAAATTATGGATCGGTAAAACTTTCTGTGCCCACGCACCAGGTGCGATGGAGCCGCTTATGGGCGCACTCAAACATTTCCGTGGTGAGTTTGAAGCGAAAGTGACGAATCGTCCTGTCGTGCAAACCAGCAACGTAGAACAAGCTTAAGGAATTCGACTATGGCTACAATTCATGTCGATGGAAAATCGTATGAAGTCAACGGCTCGGAAAACTTGCTACAAGCATGTTTGAGTCTGGGCATCGACATCCCATATTTTTGTTGGCATCCATCCTTAGGTTCGGTTGGTTCTTGCCGTCAATGTGCTGTTACGCAATATGCGAATCCAGAAGATACGCGTGGTCGTTTAGTCATGTCTTGCATGACACCAGCATCTGACAATACCTATATCTCAATTGAAGACAAAGAAGCAACGGATTTCCGTGCATCTATTGTTGAATTTTTGATGACCAACCACCCACACGACTGTCCAGTTTGTGAAGAGGGTGGTCACTGTCATTTACAAGATATGACTGTAATGACAGGTCATGACCGTCGTCGCTATCGTTTTACAAAACGTACGCATTACAACCAAGAACTTGGCTCATTCATTGCGCATGAAATGAACCGCTGTATTGCTTGTTACCGTTGTGTTCGTTACTACAAAGACTATGCGGGCGGTACAGATTTTGGCGTATATGCCAATGCATCTCGTGTTTACTTTGGTCGTCCGGAATCAGGTACTTTAGAGTCTGAATTCTCTGGTAACTTGACTGAAGTATGTCCAACAGGTGTATTCACTGATAAGACTCATTCAGAGCGTTATAACCGTAAGTGGGATATGCAGTATGCACCAAGCGTGTGCCAAGGCTGCTCTTCAGGCTGTAACATTTCTCCGGGTGAACGCTATGGTGAAATTCGTCGTGTCGAAAACCGTTTTAATGGTTCGGTTAACCAGTACTTCCTTTGTGACAAAGGTCGTTTTGGCACAGGTTATGTAAACCGTGCAGACCGTCCACGTCAGCCTCAGTTCCGTAATGGTGAAACTGTTGCAACTGTTTCTGTCGATCAAGCTCTCGATCAAGCGATTGCTAAGCTTCAAGGCAAAAAAGTTTTGGGTATTGGTTCTCCTCGCGCAAGCTTGGAATCGAACTACGCATTACGTGAGCTTGTCGGTCAGGCAAATTACTCAACTGGTATTGCACAAAAAGAGCAAAAGCTTGTTGAACTTGCTGCATCTATCATGCAAACCGAGGGTATTTATAACCCCAATATGCGTGAAATTGAAAGCTACGATGCTGTTCTGATCTTAGGTGAAGACTTAACTCAAACTGCACCTCGCATGGCATTGTCTGTTCGTCAAGCTGCGAAAAACAAAGCACGCGAAATGGCTGCGAAAACACGTACACCAGATTGGTTAGCTGAACCTGTACAACGTATTGGTCAAGAAGCAAAATCTCCGGTTTACATTTTAGCTGCAACTCAAACTCGTCTTGCTGATGTTGCAACTGGTGAAGTAGTTGCTTCGCCAAATGACATCGCACGTTTAGGCTTTGCAGTTGCCGCGGCAGTGAATGGTGAAGTTGTAAGTGGTTTAGATGAAGATGCAAAAGCATTTGCTCAAACCATTGCTGACACTCTAAAAGCAGCAAACAAACCATTAATTATTGCGGGTACGAGTTTGCAAGACGCTTCTATTATGGAAGCTGCAGCACAGTTGACTCAGAACCTAGGTTCTAAAGCTGGTTTAAGTCTTGTAGTTCCTGAAGTGAACTCTATGGGCTTAGCATTGTTCGGTGGTTTAAGCCTTGAACAAGCATTTGCTCAAGATTACGACACACTTGTTATTGTTGAAAATGACTTGTTCCGTCGCTTACCAGCTGCCCAAGTACAAGCTGCATTAGATAAAGCTGAAACAGTAATCGTGCTTGATCACAGTGAAACTGAAACTGTGAAACAGGCTGATATCGTTCTTTCAGCAGCAAGCTTTGCAGAGGGTGACGGTACTGTTGTAAGCCAAGAAGGTCGTGCACAGCGCTTCTATCAAGTTTACGATCCAAGCTATTACAAACCTGAATACGCAATTAAAGAATCATGGCGTTGGTTACATGCCATTGAAACTGGCATTAAAGGTAAGGCTGTAGATTGGACATTGCTTGACGATGTAATTGAAAGCATTGTGAAAAATGTACCAGTACTTGAAGCTATCCAAGATGTTGCGCCTGATGCAGGTTACCGTGTACATGGCTTGAAAATCGCGCGTGAACCACGTCGTTATTCAGGTCGTACAGCAATGCGTGCGCCGTTATCGGTTCATGAACCTAAACAGCCTACTGATCCAGATTCAGCATTAACATTCTCAATGGAAGGTTATGTCGGTCCGCAAAAAGCATCATCATTAGTACCATTTGCATGGGCTCCGGGTTGGAACTCTCCACAATCTTGGAATAAATACCAAGATGAAGTCGGTGGTCACTTAAAAGGTGGTGATTCTGGTGTTCGTTTATTCGATCGCTTGGCAAAACGTCCTGCACGTAGCTACGTTGCTCCAGTGTCAGTAGTTGCAAACCCTGAAAGTTTCCGCTTAGTACCAATGCATCATATTTTCGGTTCTGGCGAATTCACCATTAAAACACCTGCAATGGAAACTCGTATTCCTGAAGCTGTGTTTGCAGTGGGCGAACAAGATGCAACTCGTTTGAACCTTCAAGAAGGTCAACGCATTACAGTAAAAGCAGGCGAAACAACTGTAAGCTTGCCTGTACAAGTAATTGAATATTTACCTACAGGTTATATTGGTTACCCAGTTGGTTTAGCACCAATGGTGTCACTAGCTGAGCCTGTTTCAGTGGCTTTAGGAGTGTAATTCATGAATCAAGAAATTATACGTCAAACGCCACTTTGGGCTGAGAACTGGCCGATTGCCTATGCTGTCGTTCAAGCAGTTGTGATTTTGCTTGTTGTGGTTTTAGTTGCTGCGTTGATGTCTTTTATTGAGCGTCGTTTACTTGCTTGGTGGCAAGACCGTTATGGTCCAAACCGTGTTGGTCCTGGTGGTATGTTCCAGATCGTTGCCGACATGCTCAAGATCATGTTCAAAGAAGACTGGACCCCAAAATTTGCTGACAAACTTACATTCCGTTTAGCACCAGCTGTTGCAATGGCAACAGCGGTTCTTTCGTTCATGGTGATCCCAGTGAGTCCTTCACTGGGTGTTGCCGACATGAGTATCGGTTTGTTGTTCTTCATGGCAATGGCTGGTATTGCAGTTTATGCAGTTTTATTTGGTGGCTGGGCCTCAAATAACAAATACTCATTGCTTGGTGGTTTACGTTCAGCAGCTCAAACTATTTCTTATGAAGTGTTCTTGGGTATTTCATTGATGGGTGTGGTTGCAATTGCAGGCTCATTTAACCTTCGTGAAATTGTTGAAGCACAACGTGATGTTTGGTTTGTCATTCCACAATTCTTAGGTTTCTTGATTTTCGTGGTTGCTGGTGTTGCGGTAACTCACCGTCATCCATTTGACCAACCAGAAGCAGAACAAGAATTGGCAGAAGGTTACCATGTTGAATATGGCGGTATGAAATGGGGGATGTTCTTCGTTGCTGAATATGTCAACGTAGTACTGATCTCTGCATTGATCGTGACTTTATTCTTTGGTGGCTGGTTAGCGCCATTCAATTTAGAAATTCCATTTGTTCCACCAGTATTCTGGTTTGTGATTAAAACAGCATTCTTTGTAATGATGTTCGTATTGGCACGTGGTTCTTTAATGCGTCCACGTTATGACCAAGTCATGAACTTTGGTTGGAAAATTTGTTTGCCATTGGCGTTGGTCAACTTGTTAGTGACTGGTGCTGTGATTCTGATGAATCAGGCCTAGGACAGCAGGGAGTACAAAATGTATAAATTTCTAGCTGGATTCGGATCAATTGTACGTACGTTACTCATGGTGTTTAGCCATGCAACGCGTAAACGTGACACGATTTTATATCCAGAAGTTCCGGCTGAACAGATTGTGCCGCCACGCTTTCGTGGTCGTATCGTATTAACGCGTGACCCTGATGGTGAAGAGCGTTGCGTAGCATGTAACCTATGTGCGGTTGCATGTCCGGTTGGCTGTATCTCACTACAAAAAGCAGAAACAGAAGATGGTCGTTGGTACCCAGAGTTTTTCCGTATCAACTTCTCGCGTTGTATTTTCTGCGGTATGTGTGAAGAAGCTTGTCCAACAACTGCGATTCAGCTCACACCAGACTTCGAGTTAGGCGAATATGTACGTCAAGACCTTGTTTATGAGAAAGAAAACTTACTCATTTCAGGTCCAGGCAAATACCCAGACTACAACTTCTACCGTGTAACGGGTATGGCAATTAACGGTAAAGAGAAAGGTCAAGCACAAAAAGAAAGTGCACCAATCGATGTACGGAGTCTATTACCATGATGTGGCCGTTTTATTTGATGGCACTCGTGGCCATTGTTTCTACGGTTCGTGTAGTGACTAACACGAACCCTGTACACGCTCTACTTAGTCTAATTGTTTCATTGCTTGCTGTTGCTGGTATTTTCATGATCGTGGGGGCACCTTTTGCAGGTGCTCTTGAAATCATCGTTTATGCCGGAGCAATTATGGTTCTGTTTGTCTTCGTGGTGATGATGCTTAACTTAGGTCAACACACCGTTGAACAAGAACGTAAATGGCTTTCTTCAGATGCTTGGGCATATCCAGCACTCATGAGTTTCTTGCTCGGCTTGCTTTTAGTTTGGATGCTTGGTGGTGAATACACCACTATTTCAGCACCGCTTGGGGCACAAGTGATTGGACCAAAAGTAGTTGGTCAAGCACTCTTTACTCACTATTTATTATTGGTTGAAGTTGCCGCGATGTTATTGCTAGCAGCCCTTGTTGCAGCATACCACTTAGGTAAACGTGAACCCGGTGCAGAAGAGGAAAAAGAATAATGGGCCAGATTCCTTTAGAACATGGTTTGATTGTTGCAACCATCCTTTTTGCACTCGGTTTTTACGGTGTAATGGTGCGACGCAACCTATTATTTATGTTAATGAGCCTTGAGATCATGATGAATGCTGCAGCATTGGCATTTGTTCTTGCGGGTAGCGTATGGGCACAACCAGATGGACAAGTGATGTTCATCTTGATTTTGACCCTTGCAGCAGCAGAGGCATGTATCGGTCTTGCGATTGTCCTTCAGTTCTATCATCGCTTCCATCATTTGGATGTGGATGCTGCTAGTGAGATGCGCGGATGAGTTATTTATATCTAACAGTATTATTTCCGCTAATCGGTTTTATTTTATTGGCGGCAGGACGAGACAAACTCTCTGAAAATGTTGCAGCAGTTATTGGCGTGGGTTCTGTAGGTTTATCTGCATTATTTGCACTCATTGCTGGAATGGCATTTACCACAAGTGGTCAACAAGTTTTTGTTCAAAACTTGTGGACATGGTTCAATGTTGGCGGTTTTGCGCCGGGCATTAGCTTACATTTAGATGGCTTATCTTTACTCATGATGGGCATGATCACGGGTGTTGGTTTCTTAATCCACATCTTTGCTTCATGGTACATGCGTGGTGAAGAGGGCTATGCGCGTTTCTTCTCTTACTTCAACCTGTTTGTTGCAAGCATGCTTGTGCTTGTATTGGGTGACAACTTGGCGTTGTTATTCTTGGGTTGGGAAGGTGTAGGTCTTTGCTCTTACTTGCTGATCGGTTTCTATTATGCAAACCCTGCAAATGGTTGGGCAGCGATCAAAGCGTTTACAGTGACCCGCGTTGGTGACGTATTCTTGCTTATTGCTTTATTCTTGCTTTACCAACAATTTGGTACGCTTAATACTCAATACATCGTTGAACACGCAGCTGAAGTAATGACGAAGAGTTCGTCACTTACAATTTGGACTGCATTAATGTTGTTCTTGGGTGCTGCTGGTAAGTCTGCTCAAATTCCATTGCAAACATGGTTGGCAGATGCGATGGCAGGTCCAACACCTGTTTCTGCATTAATCCATGCTGCAACAATGGTAACGGCTGGTGTGTACTTATGCTGCCGTCTATTCAGCGTATTTGAACTTGCTCCTGAAGTGATGCAATTCATTTCAGTAACTGGTGCGGTAACTTTGTTAGTTGCAGGTTTTGCTGCACTTGTACAAACAGACATCAAACGTATCTTGGCTTACTCAACAATGAGTCAGTTGGGTTATATGTTTATGGCTGTAGGTGCGGAAGCTTATCAAGCTGGCTTGTTCCACATGTTGGCTCACGCATTCTTTAAGGCATTATTATTCTTGTCTTCTGGTGCGGTTATTCTGGCTTATCACCACGAGCAAAACATTTTCAAAATGGGTGGTTTGTTCAAACGTAACAAATTCCTGTTTGCTTGTTTCGCGATTGGTGGCGGTGCATTAGCAGCGATTCCATTCTTAACAATTGGCTTCTTCTCTAAAGATGCGATTCTTGGTGAAGTTTGGGTACAAGGTCAATCAATTGCTTTATACCACACCTTATATTGGGTGGGTGTAGCAGGTGCATTCCTGACTTCAATCTATACATTCCGTTTAATCTGGGTTGTATTCTTTGGTCAAGAAAACACGCCTTACCATGAGATTAAAGGTGCCACTTACTGGGCTCCGTTGGGTATTTTAGCTGTATTGTCTACTTTTGTTGGCGCGGTATTAAAGGCGCCGGTAGCAGGTATTCTGAATACTGCAAAAATCCCTGAATTCCATGTCGCTGAACAATTTGTAGAAGGCATGCATGGGGCAGAGCACTTAGCAGTAGGTATTGCACTAGTTGGTCTAGTTGTTGGTATAGCATTATTTACATTTGCTTACGGTGCAGTGAAATCATTCGCTCAAACAAGTTTGGGTTCAGGTTTGGCACATATTTGCCGTACCGCTTTTGGTTTTGATGCATTGTATGACATCGTTTTTGTTAAACCTTATTTATTCTTCGCCAAAATCTTTGGCCGTGATCCGATTGACGGTTTGTGGTTAGTTCTTCCTGCACTCGTGAAAGGCGGAAACAGTTTTACAAGCTCACGTCAAACAGGTTCATTGCGTGAATACGCATCAAGCATGTCACTCGGTGTAGTGGTGTTATTGATGATCTTGATCGTTATTCAGGTAGTGGGGAAATAAAATGGAAAACAATTTAATTTTACCCGCGCTGATCCTTGTTCCGTTCATTGCCGGTTTTATTTGTTGGTTAGTCGATAAGCTCGACAAAACTTTGCCACGCTGGATTGCCTTAATTGGTATGCTCATTACTTTGGGCTTAGGTCTTGCGCTTTGGCAAAGTGGAACTTATAGCTACGAGTTGGGTTCTAAAATCCCAACTTGGTCTGCTGAGTTCTATCTACCGTGGATTCAATCACTCGGTATTGGCATTCACTTAGCTGTGGATGGCTTATCTTTACTCATGGTGTTATTAACAGCGTTACTTGGTGTACTTGCTGTTGGTTGTTCATGGGGCGAGATTCAAAAGAACGTTGGTTTCTTCCACTTAAACCTATTATGGAGTTTAGGTGGCGTTATCGGTGTATTCTTAGCGATTGACTTGTTCTTGTTCTTCTTCTTCTGGGAGATGATGCTTGTACCAATCTACTTCTTGATTGCGTTATGGGGTCATAAAGGTTCAAACGGTCGTTCACGTGTTTACGCTGCTACTAAGTTTTTCCTTTACACACAGATTGCTGGTCTGGTGATGTTAATCGGTATCCTAGGTCTTGTAGTTTATGGCTACATGATGACGGGCATGATCGGTTTTGATTACAACTATTTATTAGCTGTAGCTAACCATTTACCTGCAGGCTTAGCGTACGGTTTCATGATCTGTTTCTTCATCGGTTTTGCGGTGAAGTTACCAGTATTCCCATTACACGGTTGGTTACCAGATGCGCATGCTCAAGCACCTACAGCGGGTTCTGTAGACTTAGCGGGTATCTTGATTAAAACAGCTGCGTATGGCTTGCTTCGTTTTGTTATTCCTTTCTTCCCGACAGCTTCTGCACAGTTTGCAGACATTGCGATTATTTTCGGTTTGATTGGTATTTTCTACGGCGCATGGTGTGCTTACCAGCAAACTGACATGAAACGTTTACTTGCGTATACGTCGATTTCACACATGGGCTTTATCTTACTTGCAATCTATGCAGGTAATATTCTGACCTTCCAAGGTCTAATGATCATGATGTTGGCACATGGTTTGTCATCAGCTGCATTGTTCATTATGTCTGGTCAAATCTACGAACGTTTACATACACGTGATTTACGTTTAATGGGTGGTCTTCGTGGCCAGCTTCAGTACTTGCCATTTTTCTTGATGTTCTTCGTTGCTGCTCTTGTAGGTGTACCAGGTTTAGGTAACTTTATTGGTGAATTCCTGATTTTGATGGGTTCATTTAATAAATATCCTGTCTTCACGATTCTTGCTTCTATCAGCCTTGTATTTGCAGGTTTATATGGCTTGATCTTGATTCACCGTGCTTTATTTGGTGAACCAAATCCTGAACAAAAGCAACATTACACTAGTCCATTGAAAGACTTATCTGCTCGTGAAGTTGGTATTTTGATGATTTGTGCGATTGGTCTCGTTTGGCTTGGTATCTACCCACAAACATTCTTGGATGTATCTCATTCAAGCATGCAGTGGTTGGTCAATAGTTATGTGCCAGTACAAGAAGTCGTTGAAACTGTTCAGCAAACAGCTACTCAACTTGACCATGTGGAGATCCAATAATCATGAACTTCACAGTATCATTTTCTACGCTTATGCCTTTAGCTCCAGTGATGATTGTTGCTTTGACAACAATCGTCGTTATGCTGTTAATTTCAATTAAGCGTAATCATAATTTAATCGCAACAGCTTCTGTTGTCGGTTTAAACCTTGCTGCACTTTACATTTTATTTGCAGTATTTGGCGGTAAGTTTGTACCGGCAAATGTGATGGGCATGTTTATGGTTGATCCATTTACCATGTTCTATCAATTTATGATTTTGATTGCGGCATTGGCATGTTGTACTTTGTCTCATGCTTACATCGAAACTTATAAAGACAACCGCGAAGAGTTATATCTTTTGTTACTTGCTTCAGTAGCAGGTGCAATGTTGATGGTTGCAAGCTCTCACTATGCATCGTTCTTCATTAGCCTTGAGTTAATGTCGATTCCTGTATATGGCTTACTTGCTTATACTTATCAACGTAGTAACTCACTTGAAGCGGGTATTAAATACCTTGTACTTTCAGCGACAGCTTCTGCAATGTTGTTGATGGGTATGGCATATATCTATGCATATACAGGTTCGCTTTCATTCTATGATTCTGTACAAGCATTATTTGAAGCAATCAAACAGCCAATGGTGTTATTAGGTTTAGCACTTATTATCTTTGCTGTTGCATTTAAATTGTCGCTTGCGCCGTTCCATAAATGGACACCGGATGTATATGCAGGTGCACCAGCACCAATGGCAACTTTCTTAGCGACTGCTGCTAAAGTTGCAACAATTGGTTTGTTCGTGCGCTATATGCTTGCTTCAGGCGCAATGATGGTGAACTCGTTAGTAACTATTTTGACGATCATTGCTGTATTGTCGATTTTAGTTGGTAACTTACTCGCTGTTCGTCAAGTTAACTTAAAACGTATTCTTGGTTATTCATCTATTGCTCACTTTGGTTATTTGTTAATTGCTTTAATTAGCATGACTTATGCGAGCCTGGGTAGCGTAACTGTATATGTGGTGTCTTATGTATTAACAACTATTGGTGCCTTTGGTGCAGTAGCGTTAATGTCTAGCCCATATAACAACGTAGATGAAGCACAAAGCCTTGCAGACTACCGTGGTTTATTCTGGCGTCGTCCAGTACTTACAGCAACTTTAACAGTCATGATGTTGTCTTTGGCTGGTATTCCATTAACAGCAGGCTTCATTGGTAAGTTCTTGGTGGTAATGGCTGCTGTAACAACTCAACACTGGTTCTTAGCTGCAATGATTATTGTGGGTAGTGGTATCGGTTTGTACTATTACTTACGTGTGATGGTTGTAATGTACATGACACCACCGGAAACTCCTCGTATTGATGCAGATGCTCATTGGGGACAAAAAGTGGGTGGTTTAATGGTATTAGCTGCTGCTGCATTAGTTATTATTTTGGGTGTTTACCCAGATCCAATGATTAATTTGGCATTAAAAGCAGAAATTTTATCTCCATTACATTTCATGCTTTCACAACAGTAATTCTGGTGTACAAAAAAGCCTCCAAATCTGGAGGCTTTTTTTTATTGAGCGTTAAAAAAAGATTATAATAAATACGTTTTTATATTTTTAGGTAACATCTGTGGCCATTCAAGAAATTCGTCACCCACTTATTCGTCATAAATTAGGTTTGTTACGTCGTGCTGATATCAGTACTAAGAACTTCCGTGAGCTTGCTCAGGAAGTGACTATGTTATTGACGTATGAAGCAACAAAAGATTTGCCAGTTGTGGATTGTGAAATTGATGGATGGGCTGGAACTGTTACTACTCAGCGTATTGCTGGTAAAAAAATAACGATTGTACCGATTTTACGTGCTGGAATTGGTATGTTAGATGGCGTACTTAATCTAATTCCAAGCGCAAAAGTGAGTGTTTTAGGTCTTGAGCGTAATGAAGAAACATTAGAAGTTCGCACCTATTACAAAAAATTAGTTCCAGATGTAGCTAATCGTCTTGCGATGATTATTGACCCAATGCTAGCAACCGGTAATTCGTTAGTTGCTGCTATTGATGTGTTAAAGGCAAGTGGTTGTAAAGATATCCGTGTTATGGTGTTGGTTGCTGCTCCTGAAGGTGTTGCTAAAGTTGAAGCAGCTCATCCGGATGTGCAAATTTATACGGCATCTATTGATAATGGCTTAAATGAACAAGGTTATATTGTTCCTGGCTTGGGTGATGCTGGCGATAAAATTTTTGGTAGTGTACAAAAAGATTAATTTTTTGAAATAGCATTAAAAAGAGACTTCATTCAACCGTATAATTTTAAAAACGGGATCGTGAGTCTCTTTTTTATTTATTGCAACGACTGGATTGGAAAAGTAGGGGAAAGATCATGAAGCAAGAGTTTTATACTGGAAGGGTAAAACAATATAACGCTGATAAAGGGTTTGGTTTTATTGAGACCACTGAAGGAGATATTTTCTTTCATATTTCTGATTTCCCTGCGTCAGAGGGCGAACCGAAAAGAAATGAAAAAGTGAGATTTCTTGCCGCAGATAATCAGGGTAAATTTAAAGCGATCAAAATTGAGCGTGTTGACCCGAATCCTGCGAAAACCAAGAAAAATAAAATTGCGGATCACAATAAAGCGATTACAACAGAGTTGTTGTCAAATTTTCGACGTTAATAATGAGCTAAATGTAATACATTAAAAACACATTAAGTAATGTATGTATCAGACAAATGTTTTGATGCGTTCAGAAAGATTAAGTGATTTAGAATTAAGGGAGATATTAATTTCCCTTAATTTTCTTAAAAATGAATAATAAGATCAAGAATGGGGAAATATGGTTCAAAGGGGAAAAATTAAACGCAGTAAATTCAAGCTGAGTTCACGTGAGTACATCAGTATATTTATTGTTGGCATCTTGGTTATTGTTGCGTGTGTGACTTTTATAGTATTGCACTATCGTCAACAGGCTCAGCAGCGTGCATCACATGAAAAGGTGCAATTATTAATACAGCAACAGAAGCAGATTATTAAGGAACAGCGCGCAGCTTTGGGTAAATTGCCAGATATTCAACTTTCTGAGAAAACGAAAAAGGCTTTAGCATTTACTCCTCAAACAGTTGCTTCTCAAACAGCCCCAGAACGAGTAAATGATAAAACAACATCTTTTCATTGTGATGGGCGTGAGTATTGTACGCAAATGCATTCTTTAGAAGAGGCACGTTGGTTTGTAAGAAATTGCCCGAACACTAAAATGGATGGTAATCATGACGGTGAGCCGTGTGAAAATGACTCACGATGGCATTAGAAAATCAGGTTTTAAACCTGATCTTCACAGAATTGTAAGAATGCTTTGAGGCCTGGACCTTGATACTTTTGACGGTGTACCAGCATATAAAGCGGACGCGTAAGCTGCCAGAATGGTGTATCTAAAATTACTAATTGTTCCTTTTCAATTAAAGGTTCAATGGCAAGTTTAGAAATACATGACATACCTAAACCACCAGCAACGATTTTTAAAATTGCTTCATTGTGACCTAGGGTTAAGCGAATATTCGCGTCTGGCAGATCTTGCAATATCGCATTATCAAATACTTCACGAGTCCCTGAGCCTTCTTCACGTAAAATCCATTCGACTTGAATAAAATCATGCGCTGTTAGAGGTCTATTTAAACGTGCTAACGGGTGATTTGGGGCACAGCAAACTGCAAGCTCATCATCACGCCAATGAATACATTGGAGTTGAGGTAAATGACATGATCCCTCAATTAAAGCTAAATCAAGTTGGAATTGATTGACTGCTTCAATCATTTGGCGTGTATTGCCCACTTGTAATTGCAAATGTGCTTTAGGATGATGCTGTAAAAAGTTTGCCATTAAATCTGGCATGAGGTAATCACTAATCGTTAAAGTGGCCCCAATACGTAAATCAATACTTTGCAATTCACCTTTTGCAGCTTGCTCAAAAGCTTCACAGCGACCTAATATCTCTAAGGCTTGTGGCAATAGAAAACGACCTAAATCATTAAGTTGTAATCGTTTACCTAAACGATCAAAGAGAGGAGCACCAAGGCCATCCTCTAAATCAGCTAAAGCCATACTTGCTGCACTTTGCGTCAGTCTGACCGCATCGCTGGCTTTGGTGACAGTTCCTTCTTGAGCGACTGCTACAAAAACAGCCAACTGGCGTAATGTCATGCGCATGTTTAAAAAGCCTTAACGTTTAAAAGTATTCATTATTTCGGCTGTCATGCTAACATGAGCGCACTATTTCATGCCACGTTGAAATCATGTCAATTGAAAAATTTAGCGTAGAAAAAGTTTTATCTGTACACCGCTGGACTCCAACTCTTTTTAGTTTCACCATGACTCGCCCTGCACATTTTAAATTTACTGCTGGGCAATTCGCACGTATTGGGCTAAAAGTTGGAGAGGAACTCGTTGTTCGTGCTTATTCGGTAGTCTCATCACCATTTGATGAAACGCTTGAGTTTTTTTCGATTGTGGTACCAGACGGTGCATTTACGTCAAATCTTCAACATTTAAAGGTCGGAGACGAGCTTTATTTAGAAAAAATACCTTATGGTTATTTGACTTTAGCTCGTTATCAACAACCTTTACCCCATGATTTATGGTTATTGGCAACGGGTACAGGATTAGCTCCATTTTTATCAATGTTACAAGACTTCGATACATGGTCTAAATATCAAAAAATTAATTTGGTCTACAGTGTCCGTACCGCAGTTGAGTTAGCTTATGTCGACCGTATTCAAGAGGCTGCTGAAACTTTTGGGGAAGGGCACGTCGGTTTTAAATTTATTCCAATTATTACGCGTGATCCATCTGCACCACTACATGAGCGTTTACCGATTCTGATTGAAAACGGCGAACTAGAAAAATTTGCTGGTATAGAACTGAACCCTGCTACAAGCCATGTCATGCTTTGCGGTAATCCGCAAATGGTTGATGACACGAAAGAAGCTTTAAAACGCCGTAAATTAACGATGAATCGTCGAGGTGAGGGAAATATTGCGGTAGAAAATTACTGGTAATAAATCTTATTTTGAAAGTACTTTGAAATTAATTTTATGGATATGTTTATTAGTGGACAAACATATCCATAAATTCGCGAATTTCTGAAATTGCGCTATCTACATCGGTTGAAAGCCAAGTTGGTTCAAAAAGACCTGCATAATGTTCCAAACGATCTTGTGGAACGACTAAGCGAACAGGACAGTCTTCTTCTAGTAAGCGCCAAGGTAAAATCGGAACATCATTGTCCAGAAAAATGTTGATATTACGAATATCAACAATCATGGCATTAATGCAGTCAGGAAATGGCATGACGGAAAATTCTTCAGTACGACGACGAAAATACTCTAAATCACCCCATTTGAGTTCATAACTTGGCTTATTAAATTCAATAATACCAATGAGATGTTCGTCTCTCGTCTGATGTATATAACATTGATGTGTGACGTCAGTGTCGAGATCAAGTGTTACGTTTTGCTGACGATACATCATAAAATAGAGCAGCTTTAAAACAAGGGGGCTTATTATAGCCTATTTTATAAAAAGTAAGCGCTAAAACATATTGTATTACAAATAGAACATTAAAGAAGCTCGAGCATAACTCGTCATTATTTTTAAATGGCTAAATATTTTTGCCTAAATTTTATACTATTTTTATTATTTTAAAAGTAGAGTTTTGCAATCACAGACACCTTCGCATAATGCTTTTTCACACAATGCAACAAAGCAAATTGCTATGATGAGTATAAGTTAATGATAATAGAAGAGGGGAAAGAAGATGCATGATTTTTCAAAACCACCTCATGTGACGAGTCCTGAAGAAACTGCGAAAAAAAGAAGATTGCCAGTTTATATCTTAATTATTGTTGGGCTTTTTCTTCTTGCCCTTGTAGTTTATATGATAGCTGATCATAGCAACGTGCCTAAACAAGAAGGAGCTATGCAACATGAGCCTGTGCCACATGTCATTTCAAATGCCTCTAATTTAAAGACCTATATAGGTTAAAACGAGGTAATAATTTAACCAGTATATCTTGATATCAAGCCTTTAGGTGAAGACCTGAAGGCTTTTTTGCAACCTTTTGCATCAATTTGTTGTATTTATGCAGAAGTGTGTTGATTAGAAAATATTCAAAACATAATGTGAGATAGACCGCATTCATCGTCATTTTTTACAACGAATGGTGTTTCCTAGAGATAACACTGAAAAGAACAGAACAATTGAGGACATAACAATATGAATGAATTTTTTGATGGGCCTCGCGGCGCTCAATTTGATGCAATGTATTACTGGGATCAGTTTCATCCAATTCTGGCTGCAATAGTGATCTTATTAGTGGGTTGGATAATTGCTTTATTAGTAGCGGCAGGTGTGAAAAAGCTTCTACAAAAAGTAAATACCAATGCCAAACTATCTTCAGCCACTGGTCGAGCCCCAAATATAGAAGGCCTGATTTCAAAAGTCATATTCTGGTTTATTTTAATCTTAGCGGTTGTCGCAGCTCTTAATGTACTTAACATTAGTGGAGTAAGTGGCCCGTTCAGCAATATGGTGAATCAGGTACTCGTCTATATTCCAAATATTATTGCTGCTGTGGTGGTGGGTTTTATTGGTTGGATCGTTGCTCGACTGGTGCGAGCAGGGGTTACCAATGTTTTATCCAGAACCCAACTTGACGATAAGCTCAGTACAGAAGTTGGTGTAGGTGGAATTAGCCAAAATATCGGTGAGATTCTTTACTGGCTTGTATTGTTACTTTTCCTTCCAATTGTTCTTTCAATATTAGGATTAACAGGCTTACTGATTCCAGTTCAGAATATGGTAAATGAAGCAGTAGCCTTCTTACCTAATATCTTTATTGCTGGCGTTATCGTTTTTGTTGGTTATATCTTGGCAAAAATTGTACGCGGTATTGTTGAAGGTTTAGTAAATAGCTTAGGTGTTCAGGCTCAAGCTGAAAAAATTGGTCTTTTTAAGAGTTCTAACGTAGGCAAATTCTTAGGTTCATTTGTTTTCGCAATCATCATTATTACAACATTGATTGTAGCGTTTGAAGCTTTAGGCATTGAGACAATTTCTCAGCCAGCAACAGCAATGCTTAATGAAATCTTGCAGGCGATTCCAAACATTATTGCTGCTGGTTTAATTCTACTGGTTGCTTATATTGTTTCTCGTTTTGTTGGCCGCTTAGTTGCTGAATTAATTGCAGGTACAGGTGTTGATGAAATTCCTGCAAAGTTAGATGTACAACGCTTTTTAGGTCAAACTAAAGTTTCTAATGCAGTTGGCTGGCTAATTGTATTCTTTACTATGCTATTTGCAGTTTCTGAAGCTGCGGATCGTCTTGGTTTCGATCAAATTAGTGGTCTAATCGCAATGTTTATCCATTTCGGTGCAAACATTCTATTGGGCGCTGTAATCTTGGTTATTGGTTTCTGGCTTGCCAATGTTGTGGCGAACGTGGTTCAACGTGGCGAATATAATAGCTCGCGTTGGTTAGGTAGTTTAGTTCGTGTGTTAATTATTGGTCTCGTACTTGCACTTGGTTTAAGAGCGATGGGTATTGCAGATTCAATCGTTAATCTTGCATTTGGTTTGACTCTAGGCGCAGTTGCAGTTGCTTTCGCTCTTGCATTTGGTTTAGGTGGTCGCCAACCAGCAGAAAGACTGTTGAGTGATTTGTTAGATAAAGCTAAAAAAGAAGCGAATGAACCAAATCCTCTGTACCAACCACCTTCTACTACGGCTAGTCCATCTGCGACTACTAGTTCGTCAACATCTACAGTTGCACCAACGACTACAACGTCACCGTCAACAGTTTCATCTGATGCGAAACCTGCTGATTCTGCACAAGTAAATCCAACAGAACCACCAGTAAACAAGCCGTTTGGATCTACTGGAGAAAATGACGAAATTTAGTAAGTAAAACTAATTTTCAGATAAACCGTACAAAAAATCTTTGATTTTTGTGATAAGTTCGACCACTCTATATTGAGTGGTCGAACTTTTTTTGGGCCATTATAAAAAGAAATAAGTGAGGAAAATACGATGAAGAAACCAGGTCGTTTTTTAGCACCGATTGTCATTGCGGGAATTACCGTAGGTTTTTTAGCAAGTGCTTATAAGTTTGTATTTAACAAATCTAATTCATCAAAACAGGCAACAACTCATACGCGTAATTCTGAAAAATCGTCAAATGATTCGAAAGCGTCAAATTAGCTTATTCATCATTTAAACGTATTGTGCTGCTGCATAAGCGGAAGACCAAGCCCATTGGAAGTTATAGCCTCCTAAATGGCCAGTTACATCAAGTACTTCGCCAATAAAAAACAATCCTTTTTGCTTTTTACTTTCCATGGTTTTGGAAGATACTTCGGTTGTATCAATTCCACCTAAAGTAACTTCGGCAGTACGATATCCTTCTGTACCTGATGGTTTGACAGTAAAGCCGTGTAACTGTTCGGCAATATGATCTAGCTGTACATCACTGATATTACCAATCGCTGTTTCGCTCTGCTCTGACCATATAAGTTGTTGTAGCTCTTGGATAATACTTTTCGCAGTAAACTCACTAAGAAGGGTGCGTAATAGAACTTTAGGTTGTGCTTTCTTTTTATCTTTTAAATAAGTTGCTAAATCTTGGCTTGGGAAAAAGTTAATTTTAAAACTTTCACCAGTATTCCAATAGTTTGAAAGCTGTAGGGAACTTGGTCCACTCAAGCCGCGATGCGTAAACAATAATGCTTCAGTAAAACTATTTTTCGAGTTACTTAGAGTCACATCTAAAGCATTGCCACTTAGGCGTGTAGTGACTTCTTTAATATGATCTGAAAAGGTAAATGGGACTAACCCTGCACGAGTTGGTAAAACCTGATGTCCAAACTTTTGTGCCAGTTCATAGCCAAATCCAGAACCACCCAAAGTTGGAATGGATAAACCACCTGTAGCAACCACTAATGACTCACAGCTAAATCGGCCTTGATTTGTGTGTACAGTAAAACCGCCTTTTTCTAATGGATCAATTTGTACAGCTTCACATTGAGTTTGGATATTAACGTTATTAGTTTTATCACATTCACTCACTAGCATCTCTAAAATTTCTTTAGCGCCGTTTAGCGTGAATAATTGCCCGTGTTTTCGTTCTTCATAGGCAATGCCATAATCACATACCAGTCCAATAAAGTCCCAGTTGCTATAACGTGATAGAGCAGAAATGACGAAGTGTGGATTATGAGAAATATAGTTGTCAGGCTCTATATATAGGTTGGTAAAGTTACACTTACCTCCACCTGACATTAAAATCTTTTTACCAATTTTATTGGCTTTTTCTAAAATTAAAACCGAGCGTCCGCGTTTAGCAGCATGTGCAGCCAACATGAGTCCAGAAGCACCTGCACCTAAGACAATGACATCAACATGACTGTTAGACATAAGAGATTCTCGATTAATCGTGAAAATTTAAAAAGGGGCATATACTACCATGCCGAGCCTTAGTCATGCTAAAGACATTTACCACGGTAGTGAACAATACGACCTAAAAGATAGTCAGTTATTAATGTGATTTATTTCTTATATCTGCCTGTAAACCACCAGAATGAATTGCCAGAATGCGAGTTCCTTCAGGAAAGTAATTATTCTTTATAAGATCAAACAGACCGAACATCATCTTTCCCGTATAGATCGGTTCAAGTGGTACGGTATGTTGCTCTTCAAAATTTTCTATAAATGCCAATAAATCAGGTGAAGTTTTCGCATATCCGCCACAGCAGTATGAATCTGTCAGCGACCAATTCTGTTTTTTGGTCCATTGCTGAATATCTTGTTGTAGAAAGTTGCCTTTTAATGCTGAAAATCCTAAGACTTTCTGATCGGCTGAACTCCTTTCAATAAGACCCGAAATCGTTCCACCCGTTCCAACTGCACAGCAAATCACATCATATTGATTTAAATCGCTTTGGCTGAGAATTTCCTGACAACCTTGAACAGCCAATTCATTGGTTCCGCCTTCGGGAATAATGAAAGTTTTAGGAAATTGATGATCTAATTGTTGAAGATAGTTTGCATCATCTCGTAAGCGATATTCATTGCGTGAGACAAAAAGTAGATGCATTCCTAAGCTTTGAGCTTTTGCTAGGGTTGGATTCAGAGGTTTGTCAGCTAACTCTTCACCACGAATAATTCCTATACTTTTTAAGCCAAAAAGATGAGCGGCATAGGCAGTCGCGGCAATATGGTTGGAATAAGCGCCACCAAAAGTCAAAATGCTCGATAAACCTTGTTGTTTTGCGGCAAGCAAATTGTATTTTAATTTATAAAACTTATTGCCCGAAATTTGAGGATGAACTAAATCTAAACGCTTAATGTCGAGATGAACTAAAGAGGGGAGTTCAATGTGCTGATAGGAAACAGGTTGGGCAATGTGATCAAACATTAGAAATTGAGAAAAATAATGATTGATCACATTGTAGCTTTTTAAATAGAGCTTTAAAAAGCTGTTTACGAATTTGTATCGACAGAAGTAATTACTGACATGCCAGGGCGTAAGTGTTCCATTCCTTCCTGATTTGGATCAATGGTAATGCGTACGGCAATTCTTTGAACCACTTTGGTAAAGTTTCCTGTTGCATTGTCAGGTTTTAACACACTGAACTCAGAACCCGCAGCAGGCGAAATCTGTTCAACATGTCCTGTAAATTTTTTATGTTTCATGGCATCGACTGTGAACCATGCTTTCTGGCCAATTCGCATATTGGCAATTTGGGTTTCTTTAAAGTTGGCAATCACCCAAGTTTGTTGTGGAATCAGATAGAGTAATTGTGACCCTGCTGCCACGTATTGCCCAACACGAGGGTTCACCTCGCCAAGTTGCCCATCCATTGGAGCAACAATAACGCTATAGTCTTTGGTAGTTTGTGCCTGATCTAGTTGTGCTTTAGCACTGGAAACTTGTGCTTCTAAACCTGCTTCTGCCACTTGTGCTGTTTTAAGTGCTTCTTTGGCAACTAGAACATTGGCTTCTGCCTGCTTCAGTGCTGCAAGGTTATTTTCAGCATCTGCTGCGGCTTTATCTTGCTCAGCTTTAGAAGCTGCTCCACTATTTCCTAACTGTTGATAGCGTCTAAGCTGTGCTAAAGAAAGTTCATATTGAGCTTTAACTTGTTCAACTTTTGCTTGTGCAGCCACAATATCAGCTTGTTTTTGAGCAATAGACTGAGTTTGATTGGCTAAAGTATTTTTAGCTTGTTCAACTCCAGAAGCTGCTTGAGCTACTTTTTGGTCGTAAGTAGTTGCATCGATATGCATTAACACTTGGCCCTTTTTTACGTGGTCAAAGTCCTTAACTAATACATCTTTCACGTAGCCATTTATTTGTGACGATAAAATCGTTGTTTTACCTTTAACATAACTATTGTCAGTTTGCTGAACATTCGTTGCGAAAGGTCCGATTCTCCATGCCCATAAAATTACTAAAATACCGATAATAAGAACACCTAACATCCAGAATAGAGTTGAGCGTTTTGTGGGAATTAGTTTACTTGCAGGTGCAGGCTCGTTGGCAGGTGCCTGAACAGGCGTTTGGTCCGGTTTATTTTGATCATCTGACATATATTAATCTCAATTTCTATTTCACCAAAAACGAAAGCCATTAAGGACGGCTAATTCCTCTACGCTGTAGATATTTACTACGTGCAATATTAAATCCCCCCCACAAGAGTAAGGCGACGGCAAAAATACCGTTTAATGCAATCACATCATTGTAGGCACGTACTTGGGCTTCACGAGTGACCACTTGATTAAGTGAACGCATGGATTGAGCTGTTTGTAATGCTGGGTCATTTGTTGTGATGGCTGCACTACGCTGATAGGTAGAAAGCCTTTGAGCAACCAACGGGTCGGCTTGTTCTAAATCTTTTATGATCTCGACTTGATAGTTTTGAGTGCGGTGTTGTTGATAGGTCGAGAAGAATGAAGACCCGACAAGACCACCGAAGGTTTGGGTTGCAGAGAACAAGACAATAAAAGTCACTACATAGGAAGGACCTTTTGCTAAAGTTTGTGCAAAGCCAATAAGCAGTAACGGCCCAATAAATAATCCCCCTGCGAAACCGACTAAGAACTGACTTGCAAAGAAGTTCATAGGTCGAACATCACTAGTTAAGTGATAATCTAGACCACAAGCGACCAGAATTAAAAATTCTGCAAAAAGTAAGTGGAAGATAATTCGTTCGCGTGAGAAAGTTAGAGCACTAAATAGTGTTCCGCTTAAAATCCCCACCAATATGACAACATAGAGTGGAACAAACTGATCAGGCCCCATTCCCATAGTTTTTAGGAAATTAACAGCTGCATAGCTTTGTTCTGACATTAAAAGACGAATGGCAAAGGCACCAAAAATGAAGCGTAGGGTCGAAGCGGCACCCAACCAGCGTGTCATAATTAATGGATTGGCGCGATAGTGCTCATAGAGCAAACCCAAAACAACTAAGCTAAAACCTGCAATTAAGACGTAAGCAAGCCATTCACTATTAAACCACCAGAGAATTGGGCCTTGCGTGAGCACAATACATAAACAGGCAAAACCTGGGGCCAATAAGGCAAAGGTAAAGAAATCTTGCTTCTCAAAAACATAAATTCTTAAGCTACGTGGTAATTTCAATGAAACAACCATGGCTAAACAACAAAGTGCTAAGCCGAGCTCAAACGTATATAGAACAGACCAACTGTCTGTATTTACAAGAAATGGAGAAATAATCCAGGCGAGGGGAACACCTAATTGCTGAAAACCAAACGCAATATATATTCCTTTTGCCATATCTGCTTTTTTAAAAGCTTGCATGGTGTAATACATACCTAGTGAGCTTAATGGCGCACCAGCTAAACCAGCTACAACCCGCGCAAATAGGGCCATTTCATAGGTATGTACAAAAATATGCAAAACAAGAACCGCAATAAAAATCACTAGCCCTATTTCTGAAAATACTCTCAAGCCATACTGTTGACGGGCCTTAAATAAAATTAAGTTTGAGCTGACATTTGCCATGACATATGCAGCAGGTAGCCAAGCAGCTTCGGAAGGGGTTAGTCCATACTCACCTTGAATTAAAGGTAAATTTGCCGTAATAAAACCATTACTTAAGCTTGCCGAAAGAGCGATAAATAAACCAATAAAAAAGTAAATAAATCGTTTAGGTACAGAGTGAGCAATAGCTGCTGGTGAACCAGGTAGAGTCGGTTGCTCTTCTGGCGTCCAGTCGGGTGGTGTTTCCAAATAACGAGGCGTTTTACTCATTCTATCCCTCGAATTTTTTGTATTTGAATACCATGAAATAGTAATTCAATTGCTCGTTTTGCTAAGCGAGTCTGTTCTTCTGGCTCATGTCCTTGAAATGAAGAACCTAACATTGCAGTGACCATTGCATAGTCATTGGCAGTGAAATCAGCTCGGCACAGTTTTTGTTCTATCGCATTTTCAATCAGTGGGTTAAGTGCATTATTTCGCCGTTCATAAATTTTTAACATAATTGGATCTTGTCGATCAATTACTCTCCAAAAATCTTGCAAAATTGCAAGTTTAGGAAGTTGTGCAATATGTCCCTCAATCAAACGAAATAAACCATCCTCGAATTGTTGAAAATGAGCAGCTTTTTGCTCTAGCTGTGTAATCGCACGTTCTAAAAGCGCACTAATTAAAGCTTTGCGGTCGCAAAAGTTACGGTAGAACGTTGCTCTGCCTACATCAGCATGGTCAATCACAACTTGTAAGGGGACATTAATGCCATGAATACGAAAACATTCTTCGGCTGCATTGAGTAATTCATCTCGATTATGAGCAGCAATTTTTTGACGTTTACTCATATCATCGGTTGGGGAGTTCTAAAGGTTATATATTTAACGGACATTTTTGTCCGTTTTGAAGATATAAATTGTAAAAACATGAAAATTCAATTTTTATCATATAAATTTTCTGCATTTTTATATGCGTCATAAAAAGCTGTTAGAATACCGCGCAATTGCGTGATGCTAGGTCAATACAATGTTTGAGTCCCTTATTCCTCTTTTTTCAATTGCGATGGCATTGATGCTTGGAGCAATAAGCCCTGGGCCAAGCTTTATTTATGTAGCGCAAAATTCAATTTCTAAATCACGTAAACACGGTTTGTTTACAGCATTGGGAACAGGGACGGGCGCAGCGCTTTTTGGGCTATTAGCTGTTATGGGATTACAAGCAGTTTTATTAGCAGTACCTTCTGCTTATTTAATTTTAAAAATTGGCGGTGGGCTATATTTGCTTTGGCTGGCTTTTAAAATTATTAAACATGCCAAAGAACCAATTGCCATGGAGAATGATGGCAAATCAAAAATGACCTATAAACAAGCATATCGTTATGGCCTTATTACGCAGTTAAGTAACCCGAAAATTGCAGTCGTACTAGCAAGTGTGTTTACTGCTTTGCTGCCAAAAGAAATCCCAAATTATTACTATGTCGCATTGCCAGTGATTTGTTTTATGATTGATGCTGGTTGGTATTCATGTGTTGCGATGCTGTTATCTTCAGAGAAGCCTCGAAAAATGTACTTAAAAGCAAAAACAGGGGTGGATCGAGTTGCTGGAAGTATTGTGACTTTATTGGGTTTAAAATTAATTTTCTTCAAATGATTATTCTTTAATTAAAATATCTACAAAATCCAAAGCCAGCTACTTATAGTCTGGCTTTATTTTTTGCGTAAAATACATACAAATTGAAATATCTTTTTTAGCACTTAAATACTTTAAAAGTGGTAACTTAATAAATAAAACAAAAAGAAATGAGGAGCACGTTATGAAAAAACTAATGGTGAGCATTTCTGTAGTTTTTCTCATCTTAACTACAGGATGTGAGATGAGAACGACGAGTAAACAACAATCAGCAAATGAGCGGACCATGAGTATTGTGGGTACTCCGGTTCATGAAAAGGATTATAAAATTTCCGATATACAAGTGAATAATCATGAGCAATCTAACTATTAGGTTACTTGCTGGATGTGCAACTTACTGTGTTTTGAATATGGTAAGTGCATGTGAGCCTGCTTCTTTAGATTGGGAGCTTTTTCAGGAAAAATATGATTTAAATCATGATGGCATGTATAGCCAAAAAGAATTTCAACGGGTTGAAGACTTTTATCCTTATAACTGGCCGAGTGATAAGCGTTTTCAAGGTGAAAACAAGCAGACAGAGCTATTTCATTATTTAGATGAAAATAAGAATGGCTATTTAACAAATGAAGAGTTGGGAAATATACACGTTTTATTTAATAACCCTTGCGAAGGGTGGCCGTGGTCCTAATTTAAATTTTCGTATCTATATTACTTTAAAATTTGTAGTTAAAAAAAAGCTCCCAATTTAGGGAGCTTTTTTTTAACTACAAATTAAGAAACCTTATCGCCTGGTTTTGCACCGCTATCTGGAGAAATAATGAAAATACCTTCACCATTTCCAGCAGCAAGTACCATTCCGTTTGAAATACCAAAACGCATTTTACGTGGTGCAAGGTTCGCCACCATAACAACCAATTTACCTTTTAGGTCCTCTGGCGCGTATTGGCTACGAATGCCACTAAATACATTACGTGGTTCAGCTTCACCAACGTCTAACGTCAGTTGAAGCAACTTATCTGAACCTTCAACAGTGCCTGCTTCAAGTACTTGAGCAACACGTAAATCAACCTTTAAGAAATCTTCAATACCGATAATTTCAGCTTCACCAACTGCTGGAGTAGGCGCTGCTTTTTTCTCGGCAGATTTCTCTTTTTTTGCTGCCGCTTTTGTTGCTTCTGGAGCAGGAGCACCTAAAGACTCTTTAGAAGCATCAACCATAGCTGCAACAGCTTTTGGATCAACACGCTGCATAAGCGGTTGGAACTGCGCAATCTCATGGCTTACAAGAATTTGTTTGCGTGACTCGAAATCGAAGCTTTCAAGTTTTAAGAAATCTTGAACTTGCTGAGCTAAAGTTGGTAAAACTGGAGCCAAGTACACCGCTAGTTGACGGAATAAGTTGATACCCACAGAACATACATCAAGAACTTGTTGCTCTTGACCTTCTTGTTTAGCAAGAGCCCAAGGTTTTTTCTCGTCAATATATTGGTTTGCACGATCAGCTAGCGCCATGATTTCACGAATAGCTGTAGAGAATTCACGTGCTTCATATGCAGCAGCGATTGAATCACCTGCATCAATAAAACTTTGTACCAGCTCAGATTCTGCACATTGAGCAGATAAAGTATTGTTAAAGCTGCTGTTAATGAATTTCGCACAACGGCTAGCAATATTAACGACTTTACCAACTAAGTCTGAATTTACTTTTTGAACAAAGTCATCAAGGTTCAAGTCAGAGTCTTCAACTTTATCTGAAAGTTTAGATGCAAAGTAGTAACGTAGATATTCTGGGTTTAGATGTTGTAAGTAAGTCTCGGCTTTAATGAAAGTACCACGAGACTTAGACATTTTTTGCCCATTTACAGTCAAGAAACCGTTTACAAACAAGCCTGTTGGGGTGCGATAGTTTGCACCTTCAAGCATTGCTGGCCAGAATAAAGCATGGAAGTAAACAATATCTTTACCAATAAAATGATAAACATCATTTTGGCTATCTTTTTTCCAGAAATCATCAAAGTTTAAATCTGGACGTTTAGCTTTGATATAGTTTTCAAAACTAGACATATAACCGATTGGGGCATCTACCCAAACATAGAAGTATTTATTTGGAGCATCGGGAATTTCGAAACCAAAGTATGGCGCGTCGCGAGAAATATCCCAATCTGCTAAACCAGCTTCAAACCATTCGTCTAACTTGTTGGCAATCGAAAGAGGTAAACGACCTTCATCGCGCGTCCATTTTTGTAAATATTCAGAGAAGTTTGGAAGCTTGAAGAAATAGTGATCTGATGATTTTTCAACTGGTGTTGCACCACTTAAAGTTGAACGTGGATTAAGTAACTCGGTTGCATTATAAGTTGTACCACACACTTCACATGAGTCGCCGTATTGATCTTCTGATTTACATTTTGGGCATGTACCTTTAATGAAACGGTCAGACAAGAACATCCCTTTTTCTGGGTCAAATAATTGAGTTACAGGACGAACTGCAATATTTCCAGCTTCACGGTTTTTAATATAAATATCTGTTGAACGTGCTTTGTTTGCATCGCTATGCGTTGAATCGTAATGATCGAAATGTACGCCAAAACCGTCAAAATCACGGATGTGTTCTTTTTGAACATTCGCAATTTGCTCTTCTGGGCTAATACCATTTGCTTCGGCACGTAGCATAATTGCTGTACCGTGAGCATCATCCGCACATACATAAGTCACATCATGACCCATTGCTCGCATGGCACGAACCCAGATATCTGCCTGGATGTAACCGAGTAAATGACCCATATGAATTGGACCATTAGCATAAGGGAGGGCATTAGTGACTAAAATTTTACGCACGGATTTCATTCTCTCATTCGTATTTATAAGGTGGAAGATTTTAACTGATGCAGGGAGATAAGCAAAGATTAATAATCTTCTGCTTGGCATAAGCGATTTCTATTAAAATGGATTTTGGCTAGAGGTGGTTTCCTTTAGAACAGATAAACATATCGAAAAATATTTGAATCTTCCTGTATTGTCTTTGTTTCAAATTGCAGTTACGGTCAGAAAATAAGCCATAACGATGTATAACTAATAACTTATTCAGGTAATTTTTTAATTAACTATGAGGATAACAACTATGACTACTGAAAATAAATTAGATGATTTAAAGGCAAAAGCGGCAGATGTAAAAGTACAAAGCGAAAAAGCTTTGGATGATTTAAAGGAAAATGTAAAAGAGAAGCAAGCTGCGGGTAAAGAAGCAATTGAAGATAAAGTAGACCAATTAAAGGCAAAAGCGGCCGATGCAAAAGTACAAGGCGAAAAAGCTTTGGATGATTTAAAGGAAAATGTAAAAGAGAAAGAAGCTGCTGGCAAAGACGCTGTTGAAGATAAAGCCAGTGATTTAAAAGGCAAACTTGAGGATGCTCAGCATAGTCTGCAAGATAAATTTGATCACTTGCGTACTGAAGCGGCACATAAACTTGATGATGCTAAAGCCAAAGCTGCAGAATTAAAGGAAGAGGCTGCTATAAAATTTGATGAGTTGAAAACTCAAGCAACAGCAAAGTTTGATGAGCTAAAGAAAACTGCAACTGATAAATTAAATAAATTAAAGAATCATGATTCTGCTGAATAAGCTGATTTAAACTAAAATCCGTACTCCTTACCTAAAAGATGAGATATGAAGTGAGTAATTATTCATCCTAAGGTGAGCGAGTGCGGAGCAATACTGTTACACTATCTCCATTAAGCTGTAATGATCTGTTTTTGGAGTAAACAATATGTCTTGGCTTTCTTCATTAAAGTCTGTTTTTTCACCGGCACAAGAAGTGAAAGAAGATGAAATCCAAACCGTACTCCAAAATTACTTACTACCACATTCAAAAGATGCATTAAAAGAGCGTATAAGTCAGCTCCAAGTTCAGGGACGAGTTTTACAACTCACCATTAATACTTTCCCAGACGAAAAAGAGCATTTGCAGCAAATTCATGATGATTTAGCTAGTGCATTAGAAAAGTGCGGTATTGAAGAACTTAATTTACACGTGGTTCAACAAAAGCGCCCTGCACAAGTAAGTTCGAATTTACCTCCTGTATTTGATGCTTCACCTAAATCAGAACCCGATCCAAATAATCCACCAATTCAAAAAGCAGCTCCGCAACAAAGAGATGTTCCGCTTCACCCTCGCATTAAGAATGTTATTTTAGTTTCATCTGGAAAGGGAGGCGTAGGTAAATCGACAACTACGGTCAATTTAGCGCTTGCCTTACAAAAAATGGGACTTAAGGTTGGGGTGTTAGATGCTGACATCTATGGACCAAGTATTCCGACAATGCTAGGTAATGCGGGCAAAACTCCACTTATTGAAAGTGAAAATTTTGTACCTTTAGATGCTTATGGTATGGCTGTGCTTTCTATTGGACATTTAACCGGTGATAACAACACACCTGTTGCATGGCGTGGACCAAAGGCAACGGGTGCTCTAATGCAATTGTTTAATCAAACACTTTGGCCTGATTTAGATGTACTCATGATTGATATGCCACCAGGTACTGGTGATATTCAGCTTACGCTTGCACAGCGTATTCCTGTTACAGGCTCAATCATTGTGACTACTCCACAAAATGTTGCCTTGCTTGATGCCACCAAAGGAATTGAGTTATTTAATAAAGTTGGTATTCCAGTATTAGGTGTCGTCGAAAACATGTCGACTCATATTTGTTCAAACTGTGGTCATGAAGAGCAAATTTTTGGTATTGGTGGTGGTGATAAGCTTTCCGAGCAATACCATATTCCATTGTTAGGTCGTTTGCCTCTAAATGCTCAAATACGTGAACATGCTGATCAGGGTAAACCGAGTGTTGTGGCAATGGATGATGCGGCTGATAGTTATATTGAGATTGCTAAATCAGTCTGGCAGCAGATTGAAAAAATCCCTCAGCGCACACGTGATGATAAGCGTATTTTCTAATTGATTAAAACCCGGCTTTAAGTCGGGTTTTTTATTGTCTGGTTAAAATAAAAATTTAAATTATTGAATCCAAATAACAAAGCTGAACTTGAAATTGGCATGTAGATTGCTACTTTACACTTTTTAAAAAGAAAGGTTAAAAAATGCGATTCAAATCTACTTTTGGCGTTATCAGTTTGTGTAGCGCTTTATTTTTAGTTGGATGTAATGATGACAACTCATCTGTTTCTCAAACACCAACAGTTCAGGAACAAAAACAGAAGTTACAGCCGATCATTATTCAGGGTGCTTTGCCAGTAGAATCGGAAAAAATGGCTTCAAAATTAGAGAATAAGACTATTGAAGAAATTGGTGGGTGGAAATTCTGGAAGGGTACCTATAACGGTTATCCAATGATTATTTCTAAAACCCGCATGGGTATGAGTAACTCTGCCGCAGCAACTGCTCTAGCGATTGAACGTTATAAACCGATTGCGATCATTAATCAGGGCACCTCAGGTGGACATGATCCTGATTTGCACGTTTACGATATTGTTTTAGGAAAATATACAACCAATATTGGTGCATTTAGAACTCCTAAACAGCCTTTAGGCGGTGGTTCAAACTCACTCACATGGGTTGAGGCTTTTGATGTGTTGCCAACAGATGAATCTGACCCAGAACCGATTGCAATTCGTAAATTTGAAGGTGACCAAGAGTTGTTAATGGCGGCACATAAAGTCCGTTATGATAAAGGTGAGGTGGTTGAAGGAACGATTGGTTCAGCAGATGTCTGGAATAATGAGCTAGATCGTATTCAATTTTTCCATCAACGTTATGGTACTTCTGTTGAAGAAATGGAAGCAGCATCTGTTGCACAAATCGCAAGTCAATTTAACGTTCCTTTCTTAGGCATTCGAATCTTATCTAATAATATTACCAATAACGGAGCTTATGACCCTGGTACAGGAGAGGCTTGTCAAGAATATGTGCTTAATGTGGCCGAAGAATATATGAAATCAAAACTGCCAAAATAATGATTTAAACTTATGCAAGAAGAGTGGAGCTTTTATAAACCCTCTTCTTGCTTCTTTTGACGATGTCTACTTTTCCAGTTTTTAACGACCATCCAGCGCCAGAAAATTTCTGTGCATATATATAAAATAACGGCAAATACAAAAGCTTCTACGACTAGACCTGTCATCAAGATTTTCGCAAGACTAAAATCAATGTGGCCATGGCCGAAATGAGTAATCCAACGAGAAATCTGATGCAATACACCCAGCAACATTTCTTTATTAATCATATGTACATGAAAAATGTGTGCACCGAACCAAAAACCAATATATAGAATAGGAACTAATGTAAGCGGGTTACTTAACCAAGCGAGCATCAAGCTAATTGGTAAATTTACTTCGAATAGTAATACAGCCATCACAATAAATACGCTGTGAAAAGGAATAGGCAGTAAACCAAAAAAAGTTCCGACAAAAACAGCTCGGGTAATTGATTTTCGATTGACATACCAAAGCACAGGATTAAGGGTCTTTTTACCAAAAATCCTTAGAAATTTCATATTTGAAACTTTCTCGGGGGAGGGAAGCCAAGATTGAAAAAAATGCTTTGCCATAATCATTAAGGGTAGTAAAGCGCGATGCTCTATATAAAAAAATCAGAAACAATATATGAATTGAAACTTATTAAAAGCTTAAAATTTAAACTTACCATTGCTATATATTTTTTATTATAAAGACTTTTGATGGAAAAATAGACTTAAAATAAAAATAGTTATGTTACTTAACTCAGAATCTATTTGGAAAGTATAACAACTGACCGTAAAGTTTTCTTCTCGACTTTATGTGACAATTTTATAAATATTTGTTTTTATATACTTTATTTTTATTTTGAAAATAATTTGAAATACTTTGTCTTACAATTACCTTTTGCCTTGTGACAGGATATCTATTAATCTGAGATGACTATATTGTGAGGTCATTCAATGATTTCATGGCTTTTTATTGGCTTAGTAGCCACAATTTTACTTACGCCTGGTCCAACCAATACTCTGCTCGCTTCTTCAGGAGTACAAGTGGGTTTAAGGAAGTCAGTAAAACTTATTCCAGCAGAAGTTTTGGGTTATGTAATCTCTATTTCTGCATGGGGAATGCTGATTGGAAAAGTGTCTAGCACACTACCAATGCTGCCGCCTATTCTAAAGCTATTGAGCGCTTGTTATATTATTTTCTTAGCCATCAAGTTATGGCATACGGCAAATCAAGAAATTGAATTAAATCAGCCAACGATTCGTGCTCGTGAGTTATTCTGCGCCACTCTATTAAACCCAAAAGCATTATTATTTGCCTCAGCAATTTTCCCAGTAGCTGCATGGAGTAATTTTCATATTTATTTAATTCACATGATGGCTTATTTAGCGCTTATTACACCAATTGCGTTGTTCTGGATTTTCTTGGGATCGGTTTTAGCTTCTAAGAAAGTGGGTTGGTTAAATCAAACTAATTTGCAAAAAACGGCTTCACTTGTTTTAGTCAGCTTTTCAATTCCAATTAGTTATTCTGCTTTACTGAACCTTTAAATGTACCGCTGAGCTATTCTTATTTATTTGAGTAGCTCTGTGTTGTTTTCATAATTGGTTTTTTAAGTTAAAGTACGTCGAAATCAATGAATTTACCTTTTGGATAGAAAATACATGGCCATTAAGTCTGATCGTTGGATTCGCGAAATGAGCGAAAAACACGGCATGATTGAACCTTATGCAGAGAATCAAGTCCGTTTTGATGAAAATGGTGAAAAGTTGATTTCCTACGGGGTCTCTAGCTATGGTTATGATGTACGCTGTGCCCGTGAATTCAAGGTTTTTACAAACGTACATTCTGCAATTGTCGATCCAAAGAATTTTGATGACAAAAGTTTTATCGATATTGAGTCTGATGTTTGTATTATTCCGCCAAACTCATTTGCTCTAGCGCGTACAATTGAATATTTCCGTATTCCTCGCAATGTGTTAACAGTGTGCTTAGGTAAATCGACCTACGCTCGTTGCGGTATTATTGTAAATGTGACTCCATTAGAACCTGAATGGGAAGGTCACGTTACGTTAGAATTTTCAAATACGACAAATTTACCTGCACGTATTTATGCTGGGGAAGGCGTAGCACAAATGCTATTCTTTGAAAGTGATGAAGTATGTGAAACCTCTTATAAAGACCGTGGTGGTAAATACCAAGGTCAAACAGGTGTTACACTTCCTAAAACTTAATGATTCCTCGATGAAAAGATTTTAAAAATAACGGGTCACTTAGGTGGCCCAATTTTATACATAGAATTTTTATCAGAAGCGTTTATCGGAATTATGATAAACGACAGTTTCCTTTTGTAAAAAATGATATAAAATGATTAATGATTGATTTGTTTTTTGCTCTGTATCACAGAATTTAAAAGCAAATAGAGTAGATATAGGCTCTCTTTGATAATGTTTAGTTAAATATTTATCGAATGCAGATAGGCCAAATAAAAAGAAATTAAACAGGATTATGCCCCCACGGATACGGAGGTCGGCCATGCGACAGTTTACGTCTCTTCGAGTAGCACTTTTGACACTCGGAAGCTTATGCTTTTCCTCAGCCTATGCTGCTTCTACACTAGTCCCTATGTCAGATGCTGAATTATCAGCGACCCGCGGCCAAGCTTTAATGGGTATGTCTTATATTGCGCCTACAGATTCTGCAAGTAACTCAAGTTCAAATGGAAATATGGGGTTTTATCGACTTGCGTTAGATGCTCAATTAGAAATTAATGCCAATATTAAAAAATTACAGTTAGGTTGTGGGGGCGTAAATGGAGCAGGTGCCTGCGACATTGACATTGATTATCTGAGTTTAAGTGGGGGCACAGTAGATAGTACTAGTACTGAGCGAGCCTCTTCGTCCGCTATTATTACCAATCCATTTTTAGAATTTGCTGTTAAAAACCCAGACTCGGCTTCCACTCGTGAAATTCAGGGTTTTCGATTAAGTGCTAAGTCACTTTCGGGTTTACTTACTTTTGGTTTAGAAAATGGTGATGCTGCGAGTGGTATTAACTCACTGAGTGGATATATGGTCACTAAACCAACTGGGGGTACTGTAACTACGAATCCTTACTATGGTATTACCCAAGATGAAACAGGGAGAGCTATTACAGGACGGGCAGAATTTATAGGTAGCATAGCAACACTCCCATTTACATCTACGGCCTATAATCTAAATTTAGGTGCAGGTAGTGGTACATTGTCTATGGGACAGCAGATAATTACGGGTAAGCGTATTAATACAGCTAATTTGAATGCAACAGCAAGGGTTGGAGGGATTGCGGTTACAGGGACTTTAGATGCAACTGCTTCAGTGCTGGGTATTCCTGTTCCGATTTCGGGTGATGTAACTGGAACAGTAAATAATCTTGATGTAAATGTGACAATTAAACAAAGTCTGGGTTATTTTCATGCTGCTCAACTGAATGGCTCTGCTGGTTATCTCTCTGTACAGGGCGTAAATATATTATGGCCAGAGGCGGCCTCAACGGCACAAACAGGATGGTGGCTAGAGCTTACAAACCCAATTGATATTGGACAAATTACTCCTACGGGGAATGTCGATATTGCTTTAGCTACAATTACTGATGCCTTAGGACAAGTTAGTTCTTATCTAGAAACGAATCCTGTTCCATGTGGTCCATTAGCATTAAGCTGCTTAGCAGGTAATCTTCCTATTGGAACAGTTGATTTAACAGGAAAAACGCCAGCTTCTATGTCTTTAACTAATGTAGTGTTACAAAAACAAAACTTCTCAGCTAACTGTTATGGTTCTTTAAAATTCTGTTAAATACATCTCTTATTTCTCGTTTATCGGAAAAATGAGTTTTTGTTTATTTAATTTTGCATTTGAGTAAATATTCAGCATAATGGAAATGTGGAAAGGTTGGCAATTTTTAAAGTTTGCCCCTTGTGAGATGAAAAAGGAAATAATCTCATCTCACATCAAGGACTGTTAAAGAAAAAGAAATATGGTGCGCGGCATCGTATAAAACAGGAAGGTCACGATGACTACACTTAATTATACGGTAAGGTTTCAAAAAACCGTGTTAGCAAGTTTAATTGGACTTTTTTTAAGTCAGTCAAGTTTTGCTCTTGAAGAACTTTCTGATGCTGGTTTAAGTGAAACTACAGGTGAAGGTATTGCGATATTACCGCAAAATGCATTTATGGTATTTCGTGGCGCTGGTCCAAATGAATCTGTAAATCAAATTATTACCGATCGTAGTAAGGATACTGGTTATATTAACTATGTACCTGTGGGGCCTTTGAGTGTTGCTGCAGCTGATACCAGTGGCAATGGTATTGTTGGGCCAGAAGACCGCGCAGTAGGTAAAGCAGATATATTTCTTTATGGATTGGCATTATCTAAGTCAGATGGCGATGCAAATTCGCGTATTGCTAACAGCTCAGCTGCAGCAGCGATTTCAAGTTGGGGCACAGGAGCCAATCCATGGATATTTAAAGTAAAAACTGCGACTAATGTTCCTAATTTTAGTACAACAGATAGTGGTATTTACCCAGTAACGTATTTATCTTTAGAAGCTCCTCTATATCAACCATTAATTGATGGGGCAGAAGGAGCTGATGCATATAATTTAAAATTAGGGCTATGGGCTGATGCATTTGTACGTAATCCCAATGTTGTCGCTACAACGAATGGTTCTTTAGCCCAATTTCAATATGGTAATAGTAACGGGTTAATTGGTACCAGTATTGATACAACTCGTGCTAATCGTTTACGTTTGCAAGGCATTCTAAATGGCTTTAGTTTAAATGGTAGCCAGATTAGTATGTTTCAAACATTAGGTGGTGCAACTACGGCTGGAGGAATGAGTCCTTTTTATAATAATACTTTAGGGATGTCTGGCTTAGTTCGCTTAAATACGGGTGATAGCAAAAATACTAGTATTGTGACTGAAAATGTTACGAGTCAAACGCAGACATACGCCACAAGTACTAATAACGGGTGGAAAACAGTACATGCTGGTGCAAACTCAACTTTAAGTGCAAGTAGTACTGGAGATTGTGGTAACAGTGGAACAGGGAGTTTTAGTACCTCTCGTGGATGCCGTTACTATGTAGAAAATCGAACTAGAACAGATACAAAAACATCGAATAAAACACGAATTGCTTTTAATGATACAAGTAAGGTATTGCGATTTAGTACACGAGAAACTTCAGATTCACCAAATGCATCAAACAATTTATATACACCTGCATTTGACTCTGCAGGTGCCGTAGCACCGAAGTTTGCTGATAGTGAAGGCTTATATCTCTATAACCCAAATATTAACTTGGTATTAGGTAACTTATATCAACCGCTTATTTTAGGTTCCGACGGCAAAAACTTTAGTATTGAAATTGCACGAATTGCAAATAAACCAGAAATATATAAACAGATTTATACTGATTACACTGGTGCTGACACGACTTATAAGGGTTCTACATGTAACGTTTACTCGTGTGTTAATCCTACGCATAGTAGTATCACTATTGGTACCGTATATAGTCCTGATAATGGAAAAACCTTATTAGCAAATACCGGCGAAGGTTCAATTGGAGTTTCCTTTGGTCGTTTAATTTCAACAGGTACGCAAGTTTCTGGAACTTCTGCTGGTAGTTTGGTCTCAATGACTAATTCAGTATCTGGTACCACTTCAGCTACGATGACAGAGGTCCGTTTTAAACAAAGACAACAGAATACCCAGACATGGAAACAAGAATATAGTTGTGGTTTGTTTAATTCTAACTGTGGTTATAAAACATTAGGATATTTATATCAGTGGGAATATAACAAAGGAACTGGTGCGTGGGTTATCACGAATCCAACTACTAAACCAGCCGATGCAACAACTTGTTCTGGTGCTTTAGGATGTACGAGTACATCGGGTTCGACGCCAATGTATGGAGCGACTTCGAATCGTGATTGGACTAACTCTGCTATTCCATGGTTGACTTCAAGAAATGCTGTGGTCAACGATTTAATTGGTAGTAGTAATGGCACAACTGGATACGTTATTCCTACAGCTAATCAAGCTCCAGCTTTGTCTAACATTAGTCCTTTAAATAATTTGGGATCCGCTTCAATTGACGGTGTTTTAATCCAGCACTTGAAACTGACAACTAAAGGTCTATAAGAGGAGGGTAACGCGATGAAAAAAATAACTGCTTTACTCCTTGCTCTTTGTGCAACGGTGACTCATGCAGAGCTACAAACTTTAGATAATGAAGCATTACAGGCGATAAATGGTCAGGCTGGTGCTGATTTATCTTTAATGCTTAATTTAAACCAGACAGCTAATGGTGTATTTGACAATGGTAGTGGTGGTGTCTGTGAGAACCTAGAGTTCTGTCATATTGGTTTGGCAATTAACAAACGTTTTGTACAGGCAGATGCGACGAAACCAAGTGGTTGGGCTGAAAATAGTGATAGTGGTAATAAACTTTGGCTCGTATTTAAAGGTGTACAAGGTACTCTAAATATCCAAAAAATGGGTTTGGATGGCGCTGATTTAAAGTATTTGGACAAAAACAATACTGAAATGATTAAACCGGCTATTCAGCTTAGTTTTAGTGCAGCACAGCCAATTTTAATTCGTAACTTCGGTTTTAATGCTTTATCAATTGAGCAAGATAACTTTACCAGCTCAACAACAGCACAAGGCTCGAGTGCAAATATGTATGATTATGCATATTTCAAAAAAACGACATATGCAGCGACTGCTAACAGTGCGAACCAACAAGTGGCTACTGCCACACCATCAGCGTATGACCATGGGCGCGAAACTGGTTTTATGGGTTTAATGATGAACGGAAACTTGGCTATCCAAGGAAAAGTCATGGTCTTTAGCTGTGATGGAAGCCATCCTCGTTGTTAAGGGTTAATGTAGATTTCAAAGGAACTGAAGTGATGAAAAAAAATAAAGAAAATCACAGCTCAAAGTTTATTTTAAATGCATTAACAACCAGCATGTTGTTAGTGAGCGGACATGCTTTTGCGTTAGAAGCTTTAACAGATGCTGACTTGAGTGCGATTAATGGACAAGATGGGATTTCGATTCAAACGACGTTTAATGAAATCAATATTGATAATGCCTACTGGGATGATCATGCAGGTACACCTAGTGGTGCAGATCAGGTCTTAAGAGCTCAAGCGAGCGGGATAAAAGTTCAAAAAAGTAATGCATCTAGCCAAACTTTAAGCACTAATTACCGTTTAGATGTAGGGAGTAACCCAACTACGGGTAAAACTGGACTCGACTTTTCTATGCAAAGTAGTCCATCACTTGTTACCGTAAATAGCGTTAAAGTTTGTAATAGTTCAGCTACATGCTCGCCAACTTTAGGGCAGTTGGCTATTCAAACGACCTCTCCTTTAAATTTGGCACTTACAACTCAAGATGGCTTATTTAATGCAAATAGCCAGTCAAGCATGACGCTTGGTATTAATAATGCCAATATTTATTTAGGACAATTGGATGCTCGCAGCCAGTTAAATCAGTTAATTTTAAGAAACTTTAACTTTAATTTTGTTGGTAAAGGGGCCATGTTGATTGACCCAACTCGTGGCTTAGTTTTACAGACAAATACTGGAACTAATGTTGCTGGTGTAGGGCAAACTCCGAATACTACTTATGGCTATGTTGATTTTAACCGTGTAGCAGATTCAGCTTCTGGTTTAACTGCGGGTACTTATGTTGACAGTAGTGGCAAAGTAACCAATTCAGGCTTGAATATTGAGGTGATGCTCAGTTCGAATGTCGATAAAACTAACCCTTATGCTTTAGATGCAACTAATAGTCCCCAAAATGCGAAAGGTTTAATTCGTTTAGGTGCTAGCGGACGTATGGTAAATAGCTATTTACAAGTCCGTGGTATGGATGGTACGTCAGATACAACAATATTAGGTACAGCAAATACCGCCACAGGTACGGGCTCAAGTAATAGCATTTTAGGTAATTCCGGGATTGCCTTTCGTATGAAAGGTGAATTCACTAAAGACAATGACTCAATGCTAGGTTCAGATGGCAAAGCAACCACTTTAGAAATTGGTGGAGCAGGTCTGAATGCTTATGGTTTCGAATTTGGTAATTTAACAGGCCTTAACTCAGCTACGCGTGGTTATTTTGACAGCGGAAATATTTATTTAAATCTTGCCGATACCAAAACATTATTAATGCCAAACAATGCTACTTTAAATGCAATTCGTTTAGGGGCAGGTACTTTAACGACAGCTGCTGATTATCAGCATAATATTCACCGTGATACGGTCTCTAATCCGTTTAGCTTAATTCTTGCGATGCGTGGAGCAGAGTTTCAAGCATTTTCAAGACGCGGTCGTTTTACGACAAGTGCGAATGTTGCTGCTGCCAATCAGTTTGCCGATAATGGTGCAAATAACCAGTGGGGCTTAGCATTACCTTTTTATAATTTAAATGCTAACGCTGCTGTATATGGTTTAGATGCACCGGCAAATAGTGCTTATTACTACACAAAAGATGCAAATGGTAAGCCTATTCGAAATGCTGTGGCTACATCCGGAACAACTTCGCGTTTAGGTTTTGGTATTGCTGCTGGAACTACGGGACGTGATGCGACTGGAACCAAAACAACCTCAATTTTATTAATTGATGGTTCTCCAAATGCTAATAATGGTGGTAGTCCTACTGATTATTACATGGGCTTACGTAATATCGATATGTTCCTCAAAGGCAATGGAAGTATTGGTTTAGAAAATGGCAGTCTTAATATTAGTTTAAAAGAGATGCTACTGGCTTTATCAACAGAAATTGCAGCTGGTTATTTACCAGGGGCTAAATATAAAACTTGTCCAGCGACGGGCTCATGTACTTCACCTATCGATAATTTTGCCAAAAATAATGATGTCTTATTTGGTCTAAAACTCCGTTTAGGTGGCGATCTTAACTTATCAATTGTGCCAAACAGTTCAATTGCAGATGGTAGTACTTTAACTGTACTCGGCGATTTCACAGTGCCTGCCACAGCAACTGGAAATACGGTTCAAATTAGTGATCCGATCGATGGTTCTGCAATTGGTTTTGACAATATTGCAGGAAAGCTAGCGTTTAATACCGCTTTGGTTGTGGGTAAAGATACAACAAGTGGTTTAGGTAAAGTTGGCGTAAATACGGCGGTTTATTTTAACCCTGATAAGAGTATTGACGGCGCATTACGTGTAAAAGATATTAATTTCTATCCGCCTTCAACAGGAGCTGGAGCACGTTTAGGTGAGCTTGCAATTACTGGTGGACGCTTAAATAGTAGCTTTAGTATTGTGCCTAGAAATGGCGCCTTTAACTAATGAATAAAAGTGACGATTATCGTCACTTTTTTATATAAATTTTATTTTAGTGTGATTGGATTTGCATTCGTCGGGTTATAGAGATAATTGCTTTGTACTTGAATATTATTCTGATAGTCTGAACAAATAATAAGCGTTTGTCTCTTAAGGATTAGAGCGACATGAAGAATAAAAATATAGGGTTCTGGCTGCTACTTGCCAGTAGTTCAAGTGTTTTTGCAATGCAGCCTTTGGATGATCAAAGCCTTGCAGCAGCGACGGGCCAAAATGGCTTAACTTTAGGAGTTCAGGCCGATAAAGTTAAATTTAACCAGATCGCACTCATTGATACTAACGGTATTGCTTCAACTTCTTATAACAGTAAGGCTGGTTTTGTCATTGCTGGAAACTCTACTAACCCAGTTCCTGGTATAGAGTTTATTAAAGCCGCTGTATCGGGTAATCCTTCTTTTAATATTGCAATGGATACCGATGCTGGGGGTGGAAATCCTTTTTTAAATTTAGCTATATCTATGGGGAATGATGTAAACGGTATTCGACTTCTACCTTTTTCAGTTTATTTAGCCCCAAGTACATCCTTATCTAGTCCATCCGATTATGCATTGACAAGTTATGCACCCAAATCAATTTTTAGTTCGGGAACGACAGTAAATGCGGGTGTAAAAGAAATTATTCGTTCTACTGGAAATCTAGATATTAACTTTGTACAAACCAATAAACCCCGTTTAAATATTCAACTGGGTCATGCTGCCCAGTCCGTCATGGTTAAATTTGGTGGAGCAATTCAATCTATTTGTTCTGCTGCTACGGGTTGTCCAATTACTTTAGTGTCCGATAATACAGGTGCTACATTTGGGTTTAAGTTTACAGGAACAAATACTTCAACTGGTTTTGTGTTAGATGGTTTTTATGCAGGTGTTGAACCAACTGGATTAACTTTTGGGAATATAGGTGCATCTAGTAAATTTGATGCTTCACTTAATAATGTCACTTTAGGAAATATGGGTACTCAAAGTACAACAACGTTTAATAATTTACCTAATGGCTCTATGGGGAATTTTGGTGTCACTGGCGTTTCTGTAACTGACTTTAAAATGAAAGTAAGCGGCTTTTAAAAAAGAATAATAGCTTAACCTGAAATACGAAAGAGGGCGGCTGTGAAAACAATCGCCCTCTTTTTTTAAGGTTATAGCGAGTTAAATAGTATCTGATCTGGTGTGTTCTAATTGTTGAACAATCTCATCTAAAGCTTTAATTCGTTTGACTTGATCCCATAATTCTTTCGCTTGAGGGTAGGCTTTGGTCATCATGCCTAACCATTGCTTATAACGTCCAACCATCCCAATTTCTGTTTTTGCTTGACCGTTTAAAAAGCGAATTTGTAAGTCAACGAGTTGTTCCCAACTAAATAACGCTTCATCCATATTTTGGCGAATGCATTGGGTTAAATCAGGAGTTGTCACCGCACCACGGCCAATCATTAAGTCTTCACAACCAGATTGTTGCTGACAGGCTCTAGCATCAGCATTGGTCCAGATTTCACCGTTAGCAATCACATTAATTTTTAAAGCTTCTTTAATGGGTAGAATTTTTTCCCAATAAGCTGGTGGCGTATAGCCATCTGCTTTAGTTCGAGCGTGTACAGTTAACCAGCTTGCACCCGCATCTTCAACAGCATGGGCATTTTCCATCGTATGGTTTTCATCGAGATAACCTAAACGCATTTTTGCTGAAACAGGAATATGTTCAGGTACCGCATCTCTTACTGCTTTAATCAGCAGATGTACCACGTCTGGTTCATCGAGAAGTACTGAACCACCACGATGTCGATTAACGGTTTTTGCAGGACAACCGAAATTAAGATCGATTGCAGGTGCACCCAATTCAACAACTTTTGCTGCATTTGCTGCCAGCATATCTGGGTTATTACCTAGAAACTGAACATGAACAGGCGTACCTGCTGCTGTTTTACCATCATTTTTTAGTTCAGGACAAAAACTATAATAGATGTGGTCTGGCAAAATACTGTCTGTAACGCGAATAAACTCGGTCACACACCAGTCGAAATCACCAACAGATGTGAGTGTATCCCGCATGATCGGGTCAGTTAAACCTTCCATTGGAGCGAGTATGAGTTTCACAGTCTGTGTCACCTGAGTAAAACGAAAAACAGCGTTATACGGGATATGCATAACGCTGTCTAGTATCGATTAAATTTTAATTTTCCTAGCGCCCTAAGATCATCTCAAGCACAAATTTACTACCGATAAATCCAATCGCTAAAAGTACAAAACCTATTAAGGTAAAACGAATTGCTTTTTGACCTCTCCAACCAAGCTTGTAATGGCCGATCAGTAATGAGCCATAGATAAACCAAGAGATAATACTAAATACGGTTTTATGAGCAAGATGCTGAGCAAAGAAGTTATCAATGGTTAAAAAACCAAATGTAAGCGCAATCGTTAATAAAATGAAACCAGTAATGATTAGGTCAAATAACAAAGATTCCATCGCTTGAATTGGCGGGAGTAAGTTGACCCAAAAACGTTTTTTTTGTTTCTTTTTGAGTTCACGATTTTGGAACCATATTAAGATTGCATGTATGGTTGCCATCAGTAAAACTGCATAGGCAGAAAGTGAAAGAATAATATGAGTATCAAGACCTAGCGAATGCTGCTCAATAAATTGGTCTGGTCGACTAAATGCAAAACCTAAAATAAGACCAATAGCTGCGACAGGAATGCCTAACAAGTTTAACGGTAGAATAGGGCGGAAAGTACTAAAAATTAAGCTTAACAATAGCATAAGTCCCGATGTGAAAGACATCAGGTTAAATACATCGTAGTTAATTCCGGCTGGTGTCAGCATGGCATCGCATAAAACTGTACCGTGCAACAGTAGTGCCAAGATAGTAACAAAAGCAAATAACCATGAGTTTGGTTCACGTTTTGACATTAAACGAATAAACAGATACCAGAAAGAAGTGGTATATGCGATGAGTGCCAAAATTGTGTAAACCAAGGGGAGGCTAATCATGTCAAACCTTTTTCAGGATTAATTCATCTATATAAGATATAAATTCGCTGCGAACTAAAGTATCCTATAGCATTCTATGCATAAATTTTCTATTTCGAGAAAGATTTTTTTGCAACTAGCCATTTTAAGCGGATTTTGCAATGTTTGATACCTTAACAGAACGACTCACACAGAGTTTAAGAAATGTTACTGGCTCAGGGCAGCTGACCGAAGACAATATTAAAGATACCTTACGTGAAGTACGTATGGCACTTCTTGAAGCCGATGTCGCGTTACCTGTAACTCGTGAATTTATCGCGAAAGTTAAGGAAGAGGCATTGGGCCAAGAAGTGATGACTCAGTTATCACCAGGCCAGGCATTTGTAAAAATTGTCTATGACGAACTCACCAAGATGATGGGTGAGGCGAATGAAACACTTGATTTAAGTGCGAAACCTCCTGTTGTAGTATTACTTGCTGGTTTACAAGGTGCAGGTAAAACCACAACTGCTGCCAAGCTGGCACGTTTCTTAAAAGAACGTCAAAAGAAAAAAGTAATGACTGTTTCTGCCGACGTTTACCGTCCGGCAGCAATTAAACAGTTAGAAACTGTTTCAAACGAAGTTGGTGCAGGCTTTATTCCTTCAGATCCTTCTGAAAAGCCAATTGATATTGTTAATCGTGCCATTGAACAGGCAAAAATCCAGTTTGCTGATGTATTGATTGTCGATACGGCAGGTCGTCTACATGTCGATGCAGACATGATGGATGAAATTAAAGAATTGCATGCAGCAGTTAAGCCGACTGAAACTTTGTTTGTGGTTGATGCCATGACAGGTCAGGATGCTGCAAATACAGCAAAAGCATTTAATGATGCTTTAGCACTTACCGGTGTGATTCTTACTAAAACTGATGGTGATGCACGTGGTGGTGCAGCGCTTTCTGTGCGTGCCATTACTGGTAAGCCAATCAAGTTCTTGGGTATGGGTGAGAAGCTTGATGCTTTAGAACCATTCCATCCAGACCGTGTTGCTCAACGTATTTTAGGCATGGGTGACGTACTTTCTTTAGTCGAAGAAGTTGAACGTAAAATCGACAAAGAAAAAGCCGAAAAAATGGCGAAAAAATTGCAGAAAGGCGGTAGCTTCAACTTTGAAGATATGCTGATGCAATTTGAGCAAATGAAAAAAATGGGCGGCATGATGGGCTTCTTAGACAAGTTGCCTGGCATGAGCGGTGCAGGAATTCAGCAAGCGATTGAGCAAGCGAACCCTGAAAAACAAGTCAAGAAGATGGAAGCGATTATCCAGTCAATGACTGTTAAAGAGCGCCGTAATCCAGACTTGATGAACCCAAGTCGTAAAAAACGTATTGCGGCAGGTTGTGGTATGGATGTTGCTGAAGTGAATAAACTTATCAAGCAACAAGCACAAATGGCCAAAATGATGAAGAAGTTTGCCAATCCATCTGGTATGAGCAAAATGATGCGTTCATTAGGCAATATGCAAAAGCAATTTGGCGGCGGCGGTGGCGGAATGGGTCCACTGTTTGGTAACAACGACCAAAAGAAATAAATCCATAAAATAAAAGGCGCATATAGCGCCTTTTATTTTGTTGTGTATTTTAGTCTTTAGGATAATGAGCAATATATTGCTGTAGTCCTTTGAGTAAAAGATCGGTTTCCACAGCAGGCTCATATTTTTGTAAGAACTTGGCAAATAGTGTTGCATCGCCACCAGTTAGCAGTAGCTTTTTGGGAGATTGCTGCATAATATTTTCAATGGTACTAATGAGGCCTAATAAAATACCGTGATGTACTGCATCTACAGTGTTATTGCCCGGATTTAGGTTATCAAAAGCTGAGTCTGGAATTTTAATACCCTTGGTATTTTGAATAAGAGCATCTCGCTGCAAATACAAATTAGGCAGGATGTAACCTCCTAAATGCTGTTTACCTTGAGTTAGGTCAATTGTGAGCGCTGTTCCGCAACCAATAATGCAATAGTTTTCATCTGCTTGAGCTACAGCTAGCACTTGTAACCAGCGGTCAATCCCGAGCTGACTCGGAACTTCATAACCACACTGTAAGCCTGCATATTCAGAGTGAACTTTCGCAAAAACTACTGGAATTTCAAGCCATTTTAAAATCTGCTGAATGCGTTGATTATTCTCAGTATCGAGTACCGAAGAAATCCCGATTCGATGCAGACCTTGATGCTTAAAGTGTTGAATTAACCCAAGTAATAAATCGGCAGGAGACTGTAAATGTAGCTCGGCTGCATGCTCAATAGTTTGCTGATTTTCAGTAATCCAGTATTTTAAGCGGGTGTTTCCGATATCAAGCCATAAACTTTTCATTGGGAAAACACCTATTTACTGAGTTGTCTGTGGTCTTAAACGACCTTGATAAAACTGCTGTGGTTCTGGTGTTTCAAGAATTACTGCACCTTCATTAGAGATTCCAACGAAACGGCCATGTACCAGTCCTTGGCTATGTTCAAACTGAACTAATTGATTTAACCATGCTGCATGGTGGTTAAAACGTCCCGCTAAATTGTAGCAGCCATGATCAAACCAGCGAGCAGCATTTTGAATCGCAATATAAAGTTCTGAAATTAACTCAAGACGACCCATTTGCTCTAGGCCCAAATCTTCTAAAGAGGTAATTGGTTGATCACTATCAGTCACTGGTGGTGTTTTTAAATTAATACCTACACCCACAATAGCCTGATGCTGAGACAGTGGTTCGACTAAAATTCCACCCCATTTACCCTGAGCGCTATATAAATCGTTTGGCCATTTCACTTGCAAATTCAGAGCTTGTAACTGGGGGATTTGCAAAATATTCAGAGCAACTTCAAGTGCTAAGCGACCATCTAAGGGTGTTCGAGTTTGCACCAATGTGCTTAAATAAATGTTTCCTTCAGGTGAAATCCATTGCCGTTGATGTTGACCTCGCCCTTGAGTTTGTTGAGCACTGCAAACCAAGCCCGTTGTAATGCCTTTTTGGGCAATTTCACGAATATCATCATTGGTCGAAGTTGTGGTTGCTTTTAATAAAACCACTTCTGGAAGCTGGTTTTTTGCGCTTAAAAGTTGTTGTAGTTGGCGAGTCTCTAAATCCATTGAATATGAGCAGAGTGGTAAAACATTTATGGAGTTAATCATATATTTACTCATTGGCGCAATTGCTGGTTTTACTGCCGGATTGTTTGGAGTTGGTGGTGGACTAATTATTGTACCAATCCTCTATGTGGTTTTTACCCAATTGCACTACGACCCCGCAGTAATCATGCATATTGCAGTCGGAACATCGCTTGCAACCATTATTGTGACGTCTTTTAGTTCTGTTTCAGCTCATCATAAAAAGGGTGCTGTACTTTGGCCGGTTTTTCGTAATTTAGCACCAGGGTTAGTATTAGGTTCATTTTTAGGGGCGGGTATTGCCGACCTGATGTCTGGTCAGCATTTGCAACTTCTTATTGGTATTTTTGCAGTTGTGATGGCCTATCGGATGTTTAAAGGAGCACATGTAGTTGTTGATCCAACGCGTCAGATTCCTTCAACCCCTATGCAATTCATGGCGGGTGGAGGCATTGGTATTGCCTCTGCAATTTTTGGAATTGGGGGAGGAAGTTTAACCGTTCCATATTTAAACCGTCATGGCGTGGTCATGCAAAAAGCAGTCGCGACTTCTGCCGCTTGTGGTTTACCAATTGCAGTTGCTGGAGCGATTGGATTTATGTGGTTTGGTGCGAAAGAACAAATTTCAGTGCCTAACACGATTGGTTATGTGCATATCTATGCTTTTATTGGCATTAGTGTCATGAGTTTTGTCACGGCGAAGTTTGGAGCAAAGGTTGCTCATGCGTTATCGCCGCAGATGTTAAAAAAATGCTTTGCTTGCCTGTTAGTGGTGGTAGGCAGTTATTTTATTTATAAAGGCATTATGCACTAGAGACTAAAATCTTAAATTTATAAGACTGTGATGTAAAAGCTTGAATTTTTAGAAATTCGAGCTTTTTTTATTCATAAAATATAAGAGTGTTCTAAGCTTTTATTCATCTGATTTTGGTGTTGTTTTTAAATGAGTTGGCTTAAAATGCAATGAAATTGTCAGACAATGACATAGTTTTTAATCGATGGGATCAGTTAAAAACAAGGATGCGAAAGAAAAGCATGGATTAATGCATATAAAAAGTAGCGGGTGATTTATGAATCTCGAAGAGACAGAAAGTCTTTCTGAGCAAATTGTCAAATATATTAGCGAACAGATCATTAGTGGCGAGCTGGTAGAAGGCGAACGTATTCAAGAGCTACGTATTGCCAAAGAACTTGACGTTAGTCGAGGATCAGTTCGTGAAGCATTGTTATTATTAGAGCGTACTCATTTAATTGAGATATTTCCACGCCGTGGGGCAATTGTCTCAGAAATGTCTGCACAACAAGTTAAAGCGTTGTTTGATACAAATATGATGTTATTGGGGCATATTGTACAACGAATGAGCGAAACATGGCGTGCGCATGAAGCAGATCAATTACAGTTGCTATTAGAGCAACTTCTTGAGCATGTCAAAGCAGGTGATATCGAAAAATTTTATGATGGGGTCTTCCAATATTTAGCTGAACAGCAAGATATGGTGGGTAATCCTTATCTAATGAAATTTTATAAAGAGTTATTACCTTCATTACGTCGTAGTTATTTTTTGACCTTAAATACCTCTAAGCGGGAACTACAAGAAGCATTTGCATTATTTAAACTCGTGACTGATGCAATTTTAATCCGAAAATCACAACAAGCCGCTTTATTTATGGAAGATTTTTGTCGACACTTACGTAACCTTGTGTTGGAATCGCTGACACGAATGAAACAGATTGAATTGGCTTGGGCAAGACGCTCACGCCGCTAGTTAGGGCATTATGCGTTTAAGCAGTTTAAAACTTTCCGGCTTTAAATCTTTTGCAGATAGTACAACCTTAAATTTTAAGGCTAACCGCACAGCAGTGGTTGGTCCAAATGGTTGTGGCAAATCCAATGTAATCGATGCAATCCGCTGGGTGATGGGGGAGTCAAATGCTCGTCAGCTCCGTGGTGGTAGCATGCAAGATGTTATTTTTACGGGGACTTCCAAACGTAAGCCCGTTGGTGTGGCCAGTGTTGAGCTACGCTTTGATAATACTTATGGAAAGTTGGGTGGATCGTATAATGCTTATAATGAGTTAGCCGTTCGCCGTCAGGTCACGCGTGAAGGTAAGTCAGAATATTTCTTAAATGGTACACGTTGTCGCCGCCGTGATATTACCGATATTTTCTTGGGGACAGGCTTAGGCCCACGCTCTTATGCAGTCATTGAGCAAGGCATGATTAATCGTTTGGTTGATGCCAAGCCTGAAGAAATGCGTGTGTTCATTGAGGAAGCCGCGGGTGTTTCTCGTTATCAGGCCCGTCGCCGTGAAACTTTACAGCATCTTGAGCAAACAGAGCAAAATCTTTCGCGCTTAGACGATATTGTACTAGAGTTAAAATCGCAGCTTAAAACACTTAAGCGTCAGTCAGAAGCAGCGGTTCAATATAAAAATTTAGAAAGCCAGATTCGTACGCTCAAAATTGAAATTTTGTCTTTTCAGGCAGAGAAAAGTGTACGCCTACAAGAAGAATATACCGTTCAAATGAATGAATTGGGTGAAACCTTTAAATTGGTTCGCTCGGAATTAAGCACGATTGAACATGATTTAGAAGCAACCAGTGCTTTGTTTCAGCGACTTATTCAGCAATCTTCACCGCTACAACAAGAATGGCAACAAGCTGAAAAGAAACTATCTGAGCTGAAAATGACTCTCGAACAAAAACAGAGTCTATACCAGCAAAATAGTACGACTCTCGTTCAATTAGAGCAGCAAAAAGCCCAAACTAAAGAACGTTTACAGCTTTCTGAATTGCAACTTGAAACACTGAATAATCAGCTAGAAGAACAAACAGAAGCTTTAACTGGAGTCGAGCATACAGCGACGGAGGCTGAACAAAACTTTGCTGATTTACAATCTCAGCAAAAACAAGCACAACAACAGTTTGAACAAATAAAAGCTCAGGTTGAAAAACAACAGCAGCAAAAAATGCAGATGTCAGCTCAAATTGAACAGTTAGGTAAAAATGTTCAGCGCATTGAGCAGCAAAAAGAAACTTTGCAACATCAAGCAAACCAAATTCAATCGCATGTTCATGAAGGTGAGCAGGGTGAGCTTGAGCAACTGCAACAACAGTTGCGTAGTGAAATTTCGACGCTTGAAACTGAAATTGAGCAATATGTGCAGCATATTGAACAAGCTCAACAAGCGCATCAGGTAAATAAAAACCAGCAGCAAACACTGAAAACAGAAATCCAAGTTTTATTATCAGAGCAGAAAAACTTAAGCCAGCTTGTTGCTAAACAAAGTCCAAAGCAAAACCAAGATACGTTACGTTTAATGCAAGCTCTAGAGTTAACAGAGCAGGGCAAACCGCATGCGCAGATTGTTGAGAAGTTTTTAGCAAAATGGTTACAAGCTCATATTCTTGAGACCGAACAAGTCTTTCAAGAAGGAGTTGCCCGCCAGTTAAAACCTTCAGAGCAAACAAGTAAATTTAAAGGGAACTTGGCTTGTTTAAATGAGTGGATTGCATCGCCACAACTATCAATCTTTTCAAATGTAGCGATTGCACAAGATTTGACTCAAGCTTTAAATGAGCAAAAGCAATTGCAACATGGTCAGTCTGTTTTGACTTTAGATGGCTATCATGTCGGGCAGGATTGGGTGATTGCCCTTATGTATGATGACGAAAGTCAAAGTGCACAAGGTATGCTGAGCCACCGTATTCGTCTAGACGAAATTGAACAAGCTCTTGAAAAGCAACAACCTGAATTACAAACATTAGATCAAATCGTAGTTCAGCAAAAAGATGAGTTAGCGCACTTACAGTCAAGTGTGCAGCACAAACAGCAAGTTGTGAAACAAAAGCAAAAAGACTTACAACAGCTTGATGTACAAATTGCTAAGCAACAAACCGCGGCACAAGCATTTTTACTGCAAAAACAGCAATTAAAAGATCAACTTGGTCAGTTGGATATGCAGCTTGAAGAAGATGCAATGCAAAAAGATGATCTTGAAATTGATTTGCATGCATTAGCAATCAAGCTCGAAACCATTTTACCTGACTATAAAACTTTGCAATTTCGGGTAGAAGAATTAACAGAGCAGCTAGAAGAACAGCAACAAGCCTTGCAACATCAACAACAAGAACGTGAAGTTTTACGCCGTAATAGTACTCAGACTACTCAACAGGTTGAGTTGCTTGAAAAAGATATCTCGTTCTTGCAAAGTCAATATCAGCAAATTGCAGCTCAAATGGAGCAAGCGAAAAAGTTTGTTGACCCTATTCAATTAGAGCTACCGAATCTTGAGTCAGAGTTTCAGCAACAATTTGCTCAAACTGAAAAGTTGCAAAAGAACTGGAATGAATGGCAGCTTGAACTCAATAGTGTGCAGGAAAAACAGCAGACTTTGACCGATCAGCGTCATCAATATCAACAAAAAGATGAGCAGCTCAGAGAACAACTTGAAGCGAAACGGTTGGCATGGCAAGCAGCCAAATCAGATCGTGAGCATTATCAAGAGCAGCTTAAAGAGCTAAATGCCGAACTCCAAAAAGGCTTACAAATAGATTTAGCCGAGCACCAGCAAAAACTGGAAAAAGTACAGAAACAGTTTGAAAAAATCGGTGCGGTTAATCTTGCCGCTTCGCAAGAGTTTGAAGAAGTTTCTCAACGTTTTGATGAGCTGAGTCACCAGATTCAAGATTTGGAAAATACGGTAACTCAATTAAAAGATGCGATGAAAAGCATTGACCAAGAAACTCGTAAGCTGTTTATGACAACTTTTGATCAGATCAATCAGGAGTTGCAAAATCTGTTTCCAAAGGTTTTTAATGGTGGTGAGGCGAGTTTAAGTCTTGAAGATGACTGGCAATCTGGTGTTAAACTGATGGCAAGGCCGCCGGGTAAGAAAAATAGTTCTCTAGCATTACTTTCCGGTGGAGAAAAGGCTTTAACAGCGTTAGCATTAGTATTTGCGATTTTTAGATTAAATCCGGCACCGTTTTGCGTATTAGATGAAGTGGACGCACCACTTGATGATGCGAATGTTCAGAGATATTGTAATTTGGTAAAAGAGCTTTCTGAACATGTACAATTCATTTACATTACACATAATAAGCTGGCGATGACCATGGCAACTGATTTGTTGGGTGTGACCATGCCTGAACCGGGTACATCAAAATTAGTCACTGTCGATCTAGAACAGGCAAAAGAATACGGGTTAGTTTCGGAGTCATAGAATGGAAATCAATACGATTATTGGCATCGTTGTTGCCATTATAATTATGCTAATTGGCTTAAAAATGATTTTAAAAAAGCCAAACCATGCTGAACCCTCATTAGACAGTGATTTGCATATTAATCCTGATAGTAATCAACCGGTTATACCTAGGCACGTGAGAGATCAGCTTGAGAAAACTGAATCTGTAGCGGTGACTAGTGCAGAGCGAGTAGAACCAACTTTAAGCGAAGCTGCGCCGTTACAAGTACCTGAAACAAAACAGACAGAAATTGAGACCGTAGAACCCGCTAAAGCAATTCAAACTGAACAAACTCAAGCAGTTGTTGAAAACGCTTCTGTAGAAGAAATTAAATCTCAAGAAACAGTACCAAGTTCTACCATTCATAAAGATGGTTCAGTTGAGTTGGTTGATACAGTTTCTGTTAAACCGGAAGCTGAAGCTTTAGCAAAAGAAAATCTGGAAGCTGAAAGCGAAAAAACTGAGCCTGAGTTGAGTTTAAACCCGAATATTGAAACTGCCGAAATTGCTGAGTTTGAAGGCGAGAGTAATATTCTGGATGTGCATTTACATGAACAGCAACGTTATGATGATGAAAGTGCATTAGCGATGGCTGAACAGATTATTGCGCTAAATGTTTATCCAAACCCTCGTCGTGCATTGTCTGGTGATAAAGCGCTTAAAGTGCTGTTAAAATATGGTTTACGCTACGGTGAAATGTCGTGCTTCCATCGTTATGAAAATACCGATGAGCCGAGTGTACTCATGTTCTCTGTATTGCGTATGACAGACAATGGACCAGCTGGGTTTGATCTTGAAACGCTATCTACTGAACAAGTTCAAGGGTTAGCATTTTTCCTTGCCCTTCCAAACAGTAAAGCCGTGACTGGTTTTGACATGATGGCGAGTATTGCAGGTTTAATTGCTCGCGAAATTGATGGCAAAGTTTACGATGAGAATAATCTTGAATTTACGCCACAGTTAAAAGAGCACTGGCGTCATCATGTGATTGATTATCGTCCGGCACAGGCGACTGCCTAGTTTTAATTTTTTACGTTCGTTGCGATAATTGCAACATATCTAGTCGCAGCTCAGGGTGGAGAAATTTCCACCCTTTTTTATGGTGAATAACATAATGGCAACAACTTCCGTGATCGAACAGATGCGTCAGCTTATTCAACTGATTGCAAAGCATAACCATGCCTACTATGTCATGGATCAGCCGACAATCTCGGACAGTGAATATGATCATTTATTTCACCAGTTAAAAGCTTTAGAAGAGCAATATCCTGATCTTGTTCAATCAGATTCACCAACTACAAAAGTAGGTGGACAAGCACTCTCTAAATTTCAAAGTGTGACTCATGTAGTTCCGATGCTTTCTTTGGGGAACGTTTTTAATCAGGAAGACTTGTTTGCATTTGCACGTCGTGTTGAAGAGCGTTTGCCTAATCAAAAAGTACAATACGAAGTCGAACTAAAACTTGATGGTCTTGCGATTTCTCTCTGGTATGAAAATGGTGTGTTAATACGTGGCGTTACACGTGGTGACGGAGAAACTGGGGAAGACATTACCCAGAACGTTAAAACGATTCGTAATTTGCCTAAAGTGTTACATTCAGATCACTTTGAAATTCCACGTTTGCTGGAAGTTCGTGGTGAAGTACTTATGCCAAAGTCCGGTTTTGAAAAACTCAATGCCGAACAGGAAGCCAAAGGCGATAAAACATTTGCGAATCCGCGTAATGCAGCAGCCGGTAGTTTAAGACAACTTGATCCTAATATTGCTGCGGCTCGACCTTTAGCATTTTATGCTTACGGCATCGCTCAATGTGAACCTAATCATGGCTTAACTACCATGCATGACAGTTTGCAATGGCTCACAAAACTTGGATTTGAAATTGCTGAACGTCAATATCTGTGTAATTCGATTCAAGAAGTACAGCAACGTTATGAGCAAATTCAGCAAGAACGTTCAGATCTACAAGTTGAAATTGACGGGATGGTTGTAAAGGTTGATGACTTAAAGCAACAGCAACAACTTGGTTTTTTAAGTCGTGAACCACGTTGGGCAACTGCTTATAAATTCCCTGCACAAGCTGCATTAACTACGGTTGATCAGATTGATTGGCAAGTAGGGCGTACCGGTACTTTGACTCCAGTAGCGCGTTTAAACCCTGTATTTGTGGGGGGGGTTACGGTTTCCAATGTAACTTTACACAATATTGGTGAAATCCATCGTCTTGATGTACGTGTTGGTGACACGGTGAGTGTTTATCGTACAGGCGATGTTATTCCTAAAGTAGAAAAAGTCTGGCCAGAGTTTCGTCCTGTTGATGCAGAAGTTGTACATTTACCTGAAAGCTGCCCTGTTTGTGCTTCACCAGTTGTAATGCCTGAAGGGGAAGCTTTAGCACGTTGTTCTGGTGGACTGTACTGTGCTGCACAGCGTATTGAAGCGATTCGTCACTTCGTATCACGTAAAGCTCTGGATATTGAAGGTTTAGGTGATCGTTGGGTAGAGTCTTTATTACACCTCGATTTGCTCAAAGATGTTGCCGATATTTACCATTTGCACGAACACCGAGAAACTTTACTCGGGATTGAAAAAATGGGCGAGAAATCGGTACAAAATCTGATTGATGCTATTGAAGCTAGTAAGAAGACGACTCTAGCACGTTTTATTTATGCTTTAGGAATTCGTGGTGTAGGTGAAACAACAGCTAGGATGTTAGCCAATACTTTCCAAACTTTAGAAGCGCTTAAATCTGCTGATGTTGAAGCTTTAAAGAAAACACCAGATGTTGGTGATATTACTGCAGAGTGGATTGCTGACTTTTTCTTGGCACCGCACAACATTGAAGTGCTTGATCGCTTAATTGCAGCAGGTATTCATTGGGATGCACCGACTGCTCCAACACGCCAGCCATTAAATGGCGAAAGCTGGGTGTTAACGGGCACATTAGAGCAAATGACGCGTGATCAGGCTACTCAAATGCTACAAGCATTAGGTGCGCGTGTAAGCGGTAGTGTATCGAGTAAAACCAAATGTGTTGTTGCGGGCGAGAAGGCTGGTTCGAAATTAGAAAAAGCAGCAAAACTAGGTATTGCTGTTATGAATGAGACTGATTTCTTATCACTTATGGCAAGCTATGGGCAGACTTTAAGCGAATAGACCTACCGAAATAAGAACCATTGATTTTAGTTACAAATTTATAAATTGATGGTTTGAGCCATATTTTAACGCTTGTCTGAACTTATAAATTGGACAAGCGTTTCTTTTTGCAGAGGAAATTTAAATAACTTAAACTGTAAATGCGTATGTTTCTCATTTTAATTTGATAAAAATCATAAACTTAACTATTTTTTATTTTGCAATCACTTTTAAGATTGCCCATAATAGTCTTTATACGATAGGAGATTTATTATGCGTGGCAATCCAGAAGTCATAGACTATTTAAATATGCTCATTGGCGGAGAATTGGCTGCCCGTGATCAATATTTGATCCATTCTCGTATGTATGAAGATTGGGGTTTAAATAAAATTTATGAACGTATTGATCATGAGATGCAAGAAGAAGCTTCTCATGCTGATGCGATCATTCGCCGTGTATTGTTTTTAGGTGCTAAACCAAATATGCATCGTGAAGATATTAATGTTGGTACAGACGTTGTATCTTGTTTAAAAGCTGATTTGGCGCTTGAATATCATGTTCGCGAAAAGTTAGCGACAGGTATCAAACTTTGTGAGGAGAAGGGCGATTACATTAGTCGTGATATGTTGCGTCAACAATTATCAGATACTGAAGAAGACCATACATACTGGTTAGAAAAGCAATTACGTTTAATTGAGTTGATTGGCTTACAAAACTATATTCAATCTCAAATTTAATAAAAAGACCCAGCTAAGGCTGGGTTTTTTATTGACTCATTTTAATAAAATGAAGTCTTAACTTGGATGTTAATTTTGTCAAATTGAACATATTCAAAGCCTTACTATATAAGGCTTTAGCAGTTACAAAAAAGTCAGAAAAATTGTATCATACCCCCTGTTTTTTTTATGAAATTGTATATAATTTCGCCAATAAAACCCTTGCCTAGAAATTTAATGAGGCAAGGGTTTTTCTATGGAAAATCGGTTGGTATGGATCGCCAATGATTTTATGGTGAGTTCGCGAAATATGTTATTTACCAAACCTGCTGTTTTAGATACAGCTACTCTCCTAAGCACACAGCGTCTTGCAACACGACTAAGCTTTTTTAGCTTAGGTTTTGCGACTGCAGCTTGGGCACCTCTTATTCCTTTTGCACAGCAGCGTTTAAACCTAAATCATGCCGATTTTGGTTTACTTTTGCTGTGTATGGGTATTGGCTCAATGATTGCTATGCCTGCGACTGGTGCTTTAGTAAAGCGCTGGGGATGTCGTCCGTTAATTGCTTTGGCATTGATGTTGTTAATGGTCTTATTGCCTAGCCTTACGATATGGAGCAGCATTGTGACCATGGCTGTAGCGTTGTTTATCTTTGGATCGGCAGCAGGATGTCTTGGAGTAGCTATCAACTTACAAGCAGTAGTTGTTGAAAAACATAGTGTGCGAGCTCTCATGTCGAGCTTCCATGGAATGTGCAGTCTTGGTGGCTTAACAGGCGCTATGCTTGTGACAGCACTATTAGCCGTAGGCCTTTCTCCTCTAATGAGCACTTTATCAGTTGTTATGATTTTGCTTGTTATTGGTGGCGTTGCTATTCCTTCTTGTTTAACGTCTTTTGAACAGGATGAAAAGCCACATGAAGATACAACTCAAGCACCGAAAAAATTTTATCGTCCTGATGGCATTATTCTGCTTATTGGTATGATGTGCTTTATTGCCTTTTTATCAGAAGGTGCAGCAATGGACTGGGGGGGTATTTATTTAACAAGTAAATATCAGCTTAATCCTGCTTTTGCTGGTCTAGCTTACACTTTCTTTGCGCTTAGTATGACGACTGGTCGTTTTGCAGGTCATATCTTGCTTAAGCAATGGGGTGAAAAAAATATTGTGACTTATAGTGCAATTGGAGCCGCTATTGGTATGGCTGTTATTGTAACGGCACCCGTATGGCAAGTGGTTGTATTGGGCTATGCATTATTAGGACTAGGCTGTTCTAATATTGTACCCGTGATGTTTTCTCGTGTTGGTCGACAAAACAATATGCCTAAAGCAGCAGCACTTTCTTTAGTATCAACAATTGCCTATACAGGTTCATTAAGTGGGCCAGCTTTAATCGGTTTAATTGGAGAATGGACTGGTTTAAGTACGGTTTTAACAGGAGTAGCTGTATTACTATTTATTATTGCTTTACTTAACCGTTTTACATTAGTAAAGACAAATTAATTTATAAATAATAATCACCAAATAGCGAACCTCGAGAAATTTAATTTCTCGAGGTTCTTTTATTTAGATTTATAGAACCTGATAAATAGATTGATAATTATCTTGTAATAAGCGCTGAGGCTTCATTAGTAAAGTTGGTGTCTTTTCTAAATCATCCAAGAAATTGTTTCGCCAATTGGTAAGATCAGATGATGTTAATCCCTCTATCAATTGTTGATAACGATTAATACGCTCAGTTTTAGACATTTCTAAAGCCATTTTTAAAGTATCCATCATTGCGGCTCTATCTTGCGGATCAACAATCAATGCTTGAGACATCTGTTCAGCAGCACCAGCATATTTAGATAAAATGAGCACACCTGGATTTTCTGGGTCTTGTGCCGCAATATACTCTTTAGCGACTAGATTCATACCATCACGTAGTGAACTGATCCAGCAAATATCTGAATGACGATAAATGTGCATGAGATTATGGTGTTGTACCGTATCATAGCAGCAATCTACAGGTCTCCAGTCTTCATGTGCAAACTCTTCGTTAATTAACTCTAGCTTGGTTTTAAAACGTTGGTATAAGCGTTGATAAGCTGGAATATCGGTACGAGAAGGAATTGCCACTTGAAGATGTCGAACTAAGCCATGATATTCGGGGCTGGTTTCCAAAAAGGTTGCAAAGGTATTAAATCTTTCAAGTAAACCTTTTGAATAATCAATGCGATCAACTCCAATAATTGTCTTTTGACGTGGTATTTCTTCAAAATTAAACACCGAAGAGGTTGCCAAATCTTGTTGGGCTTGGTTTTGTATAAGTTCAGGCTGAACACCAATTGGGTACGATTTAATTAATATTTGACGTTTTTTGTAGCTAATACTGTTGCTTTGAATTTTTTGAGCTTCGAGTAAATTCAGACAAGTCTGCATGCAGGCATTTTGGTCAATCTGAGTTTGTAAGCCAATAACATCATATTGACTCAAGTCTTGAATTAACTCACGGGCTACCGGAATTTTGTGCCAAATATTTAGACTGGCAAAAGGAATATGTAAGAAGAAACCAATTTTGTTTTGCATGCCTAATTCACGGCAATAGCGAGCCACACTAAAAAAGTGGTAATCGTGCACCCAAATAAGATCTTCAGGCTGAGCAAGCTCTTTTAGCTTTTGAGCAAATAAGCGATTAACCTTTTGATACGTCTTATATTCTTCTGCATCATATTCAATTAGATCATCTCTATGATGCATTGCTGGCCACAAAACTTTGTTAGCAAAACCACAATAATATTGGGCATATTGCTGATGAGTGAGGGGACAGGTAATGTAGTCAATTCCTTGAGAATAAGCCTGCTCAAATTCTGGCGCTTCGCTATCGGTAATTTGCTGCCCATTCCAGCCTAACCAGATGCCGTTACTATCATTTAGTGCATCTTGTACAGCTACAGCAAGACCACCTGCCGAAGCTTTACCCGATGGCATACTTATTCTGTTCGATAATACGATTAATTTAGACATAATTTTTCTCCATTCTGATTTTGGCTATTTTTGACATATAAGCTTTTTATTTTGTTTTGAAATAAAAGAAGAAAATCCGCGACACTATCGATATCTTTTAATCTATATTTAGCTTGTGTTTCGCCTGGACCTACTTTAATACTAAGGCCAGCTTGCTGATTAATGTAAGTGAAACCAGATTCATCTGTTAAATCATCACCTATAAAAATAGGTAATACACAGGGTAAATTAAGGTGATTTAATATAGTCTCAATTGCTCTACCTTTATCAGCTTGGTTTGGAATTAATTCAATAACAAATTTTCCTCTATTTATTTTTAAGTGGGGATAATTGAGATTAATTTGCTGCATAATATTAATAGCATTATTTTCTAAATTAGGATTTTTACGATAATGTAAGGCAATAGAATATCCTTTGTCTTCGATTAATAATTCGGGGTGTTTATCACAATTTTTGAGAATATCTTGTTTTAATTTTTTGAAATTAATACTGCTTAAATCTGGTCGAATATAATTTCCTGAATCAAAATAAATATCTAAACCATGTAAACCAGCAATTGGAACTTCAATAGGATGTAGTAGTTTTCTTGCAGTATCTACATCACGACCTGTTACAGCAATAACAGGTATATTTAATTTAGTAATTTTTTTTATAACTTCTAATGTAGTCTGTGGAATAAAACTATGCTCAGGATTAATTTGAAAGGGTGCTAATGTGCCATCAATATCCAAAAATAAGCAGTAATTTTTATCGAAAGATAAGTTATTTATAATATCGTTGGGTGTAACAAAAGATGTATTTTTTTCTCTCCCATCAAATATTGTGTTTTGACTGTTCATATTAGCCTTCCTAATACTTTTTGATCAATAATTAATCTTCTAGCATTAAAATGAATTGATGAGTCATTTCTTTTAATAAAAAAACATAAGTATTAACATTAATTACATTGCATAATGGATTTATAGGTGAAGTGTGGAGTATGTTGTTTTTTGATTGGCTTCAATGTTTAGATAATTAAATTTTTGTATGTTTACTATGAATAATGCAGGTCTTGTTTATCAATATATTTCAGAATATTAAATACTCATAAATAGTTGATTTTACTTTTTGAAATCTAATTTTTATGTTGATTTTAAAAGATATTTTAAATCGATATTATTATATAATCCTTATAAAATCGGCTTTGAGCAGGCATATGAAGTTACAAAATAAAATTTTATTAATTACAGGTTGGGGAGTAGGTGTCGAACCTTTGCAATCCCTTAAATTGCATTTGGAAAAAATGGGTTTTGAGACACAACTTATTAATATTTTTAATATTTTAGATAGTAACTTTCAAGCACAGCTTGATTTAGTGTCTGAGGTTGATGTAGTAATAGGTTGGTCTTTAGGTGGACAGTTAGCAACTCAACTGGTTGACAACTTTTATCAACGAACAGGGCAAACTAAAACGTTAATTACACTTGCTTCAAATCCTTGTTTTGTTGCACACCCTGATTGGCAAACTGCAATGCCTACTGATGTGTTTAGTCAATTTAAAGCTTCTTTTTTTCAAAACCCGCAAGTCACTTTAAAGCGTTTTTATTATTTAATTACACTCGGTTCATCTCAGGCCAAACAAGATTGGGTAAGCATACAAAACATAGCAAATCCTCCTTCAAGTGAATTGCTATCAGTGGGTTTGAAAATGCTTGAACAACTAAATTTGGTAGATAACATAAAAAGCTACCCAGGTCCGCAGCTTCATGTGTTTGCCGAGCAAGATAATGTTGTTCCTTGCAAAATTATTGAAAATTTCAAGAATATCACAACAGAAAACATGAATTATAAAGTGCTAGAAGGCGCTACTCATGCTTTTCCATATCTAGAAATGGACCGAACAATTGAAGAAATCTGCCAATTTTTAACAATTCATCAGCAAAGTTAATAAGCTTTGGTGGATCTCGCAATTTTCTTTCATTCTTAACAGGTTTAACATGTGCTAAATGAAAGATTTAATTGCTGTAAAAGGGTATAGAGGATGACCGATAATTTTGATTTGGAACATATTTGGCATCCATATACCTCAATGACCCAACCTTTACCAACATTTAAAGTTAAACGTGCCTATGGGGCAACGATTGAACTAGATGATGGTACAACTTTAATTGATGGTATGTCGTCATGGTGGTGTGCAATTCACGGCTATAACCACCCTGAACTCAATCAGGCAGTGACGGATCAATTACAGAACATGTCGCATATCATGTTTGGTGGTTTAACTCATGATCCTGCCATTGAACTTGGAAAAATTCTTTTAAAAATTACTCCACCGAATCTCGATAAAATTTTCTATGCAGATTCAGGTTCGGTTGCCGTTGAAGTTGCTTTGAAAATGGCTGTGCAATTCTGGACAGCACAAGGCCAACCACAAAAAACAAATTTTATTACTACGCGTTCTGGTTACCACGGTGATACATGGAATGCGATGTCTGTTTGTGATCCAGTGACAGGCATGCATCAGATTTTTGGTACAAGTTTACCGAACCGTCTTTTTGTAGCAGCACCGCAAACCAAATTTCATGAAGAGTGGAATCAAGAAGATATTGCTGACCTAGAACAAGCTATTCAGCAAAATCATGAAAACCTTGCTGCACTGATTATTGAGCCGATTGTACAAGGTGCAGGGGGTATGCGTTTTTATCATCCTGAATATTTACGTCAGGCGAAAGCACTTTGTGAACAATATAATCTGTTATTAATTTTCGATGAAATTGCGACTGGTTTTGGTCGCACGGGTAAGCTTTTTGCTTGGGAACATGCACAAGTTGAGCCAGACATTATGTGCATAGGTAAAGGGCTAACAGGCGGCTACATGACGTTATCTGCTACCTTAACGACAAAGCAGGTTGCAGAAACCATTAGTCGCGGTGAGGCTGGGGTGTTTATGCATGGCCCAACCTTTATGGCCAATCCACTTGCCTGTGCCGTTGCCTTGAAAAGTACGCAATTGTTAATTGAGCAAGATTGGCAGGCTAATATTGAGCGAATTGAACAACAGCTTAGCCAATATTTAACGCCTTTAAGTCAGCTTGATTATGTTGCCGATGTGCGAGTGCTGGGTGCAATTGGTGTAGTAGAACTCACCTTTAATGTTGATATGAAAACCTTACAGCAACAATTTGTAGACCGCGGAATCTGGATCCGTCCTTTTGGAAAATTGGTTTATGTGATGCCACCGTATGTCATCACGCATCAAGAGTTAAGCTATTTGCTCGAACAGTTGGTTGAAGTTGTTCAAACGATGCAGGGAGCGAATTAAGATGTCATTGCTTGATCATTTTTCTGCCGAATTAGATGAGTTAAAGCAACAAGGTAACTTTAGACAATTTACCCCAAATGTGCAGCACGGACGTTTTATTACAATTCAAAATAAAACGATGCTCAACTTAGCTTCAAATGACTATCTTGGGTTGGCTGCTGATATCAATCTTCGTCACGAGTTTTTAGATAGCTTTCCAATTGAGCGTAGCTATTTTAGTTCTTCATCTTCACGTCTATTAACGGGAAATTTTGACGAATATGAACAATTAGAAAATAGCCTAAGCCAAGCATTTAGCGGTCGAGCGGCACTATTATTTAATAGTGGCTACCATATGAATATTGGTATTTTGCCAGCTATTGCTGATAGTAAAACTTTAATATTGGCGGATAAGTTAGTTCATGCCAGTATGATTGATGGGATCCGTTTGTCTGGTGCCCAGTATGTGCGCTATCGACATAATGATTTGCAGCATTTAGAGCAACTTCTACAAAAGTATCATGATGATGACCAGATTGAACGAATCATTGTGGTCACGGAAAGTATTTTTAGTATGGATGGCGATGAAACAGATTTAACCGCTTTAGTCCAGCTTAAAAAACGCTTTTCTAAAACCATGTTATATGTCGATGAAGCGCATTCAATTGGCGTACGTGGACAGCAAGGTTTAGGGTGTGCCGAACAATATAATGTAATTCAGGAAATTGATTTTCTAGTTGGTACCTTGGGTAAAGCGCTAGCAGCAGTCGGTGGTTATATTATTTGCCATCCAATTATTAAAGATTATCTCATTAATAAAATGCGCCCGCTTATTTTTAGTACTGCTCAACCTCCGATTGTTATGGCTTGGGCAAATTTTATTTTTCAAAAAGTATTAAACGCTCAATCTCAACGTGAACATTTAAAAAATATTAGCCAATATCTTCAACAAGCAGTGGTGCAAAAGGGGTATGTGAGTCCATCGACCAGCCATATTATTCCAGTGATTGTGGGAGAAAGTCAGGCTGCTATCGATAAGGCGAAACAGGTTCAGGAAAGCGGTTTTTATGCCATGCCTGTACGTCCACCAACAGTACCTAAAAATAGTTCGCGTTTGCGTATTTCCTTAACATCAATGGTTGAGCAACATGAACTTGAAGCATTGGTGGGTTTTCTGTGAGTTTGAATAAAAACTTAGTTGCCCAGCGTTTTGCCAAAGCAGGACAAACCTATTCAGAGCATGCAATTGTTCAAAAGCAGATTTGCCAAAATTTAACAGGTTTAGTTCAGCAGTTCTGCCCGCGTATGATGTCGCGTGTTTTTGAAATTGGTTGTGGTTCTGGCAATTTAACTCGTCTTCTTGCTACATCTTTTCAGTTTGAAGAGTTAATTTTGAATGATCTATATGCAGATGTGCAGCAGCACTTTAGTCATCAAGAAAATTTAAAATGGTTGATTGGGGATGTTGAAACTTTAGACTTTCCCCAGCAGCTCGATATGATTGTTTCAGGTTCAGCTTTACAGTGGATGCAAGATTTACCGCACTTACTCAAACGTTGTAATGAGGCTTTAACTGAGCGAGGTTGGTTGTGCTTTTCAACCTTTGGATCTAAAAATTTATTAGAGATTAAAGAATTAACAGGACAAGGTTTAAGTTATTGGTCAGTTGAAAATTGGAATAGTGTCTTAATTCAGGCTGGTTTTGAGATTTTGCATTTGTCAGAATCAGAAACTCAACTCTATTTCGATTCACCTAAAGCCGTATTGCAACATTTAAAAGCAACAGGTGTAACAGCAACGGCGCAGCATCGTTGGACTAAGCAAACTTTACAACAGTTTTATCAAGATTATGATCGGTTTAAGTGTGTCGAGGGATATTCCCTAACATATCATCCGATTTATTGTATTGCCCGGAGAATGAAGTAAATGAGTGGCCAGATCTATTTTGTGAGTGGGATTGATACCGAAATTGGTAAAACCTACGCGACAGGTTTCTTAGCAAAATTATGGACTGAGCAGGGTAAAAAAGTGATTACCCAAAAACTCATTCAAACAGGTAACGCTGATATTTCTGAGGATATTGAAAAGCATCGTGAAATTATGGGGCAGGGCTGGTTTCAAGAAGATCATGACAAGCTAACCATGCCTGAAATCTTCAGTTATCCTGCTTCACCTCATCTTGCAACACGTCTTGATAACCGAGAAATTGATTTTCAAAAAATTGAAGATGCGACCCAAACATTGGCGGAGCGTTTTGAAATTGTATTGTTGGAAGGTGCGGGAGGCTTAATGGTGCCATTAACCACCAGTCTGCTGACCATTGATTATGTTGCTCAGCACCAGTTTCCCGTTATTTTAGTAACATCGGGTCGTTTGGGAAGTATTAACCATACTTTGCTTAGTCTTGAAGCACTTAAGTCTCGTGGGTTGAAATTACAAGCCTTGGTATATAACCTAAAAGATGAATCAAAAGATCCATTAATTTCTCAAGATACTTCAAATTACTTGAAAGACTATTTAACAATTCATTTCCCCGAAGCTGAATGGATTGAGCTGGCAAAAATGAATTAAGTCAAACGGCTATAAAAAACCGCTCAAATTTGAGCGGTTTTTTTACATCTTATGAATATTTTAGAATTTCTTCGAACCGCGGTTAAAACCAGTCGCTTTACGTTGGTTCCCTGTGTTAACAGGAGCTTCTTTTTCATCATCACGACGTTGTTGACGTAAGTAACCGCCACGACGTGCTGCCATTGGTTTTTCAGTCATACGATCAGTACGGCGTTTTGCCATACCAAATAGACCTGTACCTTGGCGTGGCTTTAACTCAACCGATTTGGCTAAGTTATCGATGTCAGTTTTGTCGAGTTCCATCCAACGACCAGTACGTAATTCGCGCGGTAAAATAACTGTACCGTAGCGTGTACGTAATAAACGGCTTACTTTAAGATCTTGCGATTCGAAAATACGACGTACTTCGCGGTTACGACCTTCTTTTACTACAACTTGGTACCAGCGGTTAATACCTTCACCACCAATTTCAGAGAATGATTCGAATTTGGCAGGACCATCTTCGAGCTCTACTCCGTTAACCATGTTTTGGCGTAGTTTTGGCGTTACCTCACCCATTACTCGAACAGCGTATTCACGTTCGATTTCATTAGATGGGTGCATTAAGCGGTTAGCAAGTTCGCCATCATTTGTGAATAGTAATAAACCAGTACTGTTAATATCCAGACGACCTACCATTACCCAGCGGTCATTGGCAATTTGTGGTAAATGATCAAATACGGTTGGGCGTTTTTCAGGATCATTACGTGAACAGATTTCACCCTCAGGCTTATAATAAATCAGTACGCGACGACGAATTTCGTCTTCAATCTGAAACTGAACTTTACGGCCATCAATGCGTAACTCATCGCCTGGTTCAATGCGCTCACCCACTTGGGCAACACGACCGTTTACACTCACGCGTCCTGCGGCAATAACCTCTTCCATATATCGGCGGGAACCTAATCCGATTCTCGCTAATACTTTTTGCAATTTTTCACTCATGACAGCACAACCTTAGACATAATGATCAACAGTCCACCTCTTTATGATTTCGGTGCATTTGCATCGAGAGCCATAAAGGCTTCCTTGGCGTTCTGTAGGGGAGGCAATTGGCCTAGAGAGGCTAGACCAAAAGCATTCAGAAACTGAGGCGTTGTAATTAGCAACGCAGGTCTTCCGGGTAAATCTCTAAAACCGGCTTCTTTAATCCAGTTCCAGTCAAATAGTGTTCTAAGAATCTGACTATTATTAGATACACCACGAATTTGTTCAATATCAGCTCGGGTAACCGGTTGATGATAAGCAATGACAGCCAGGGTTTCTAGTAATGAAGGCGACAGTTTTGTTGGTCGCTCTGGCCAAATTTGCGCAATAATACTACGATATTTAGATCTTACCTGAAAGCGAAACCCTTGTGCTGTTTCAATCAGCTCAATAGACCGACCATGTTGTAATAGCGCGAGCTGCTGCAAAAGCTGACGAAGCTGTTGTTTATTATATTGATTGTTAAATGCTTCTTTTAAGCGGGCAATTGAAACAGGTGCTTCACTGGCAAAGATAATTGCTTCAAGTTGTAATAAGACTTCATGATGAATGTCAGCTAATGACAAATCATTATTATTTTGTTCAAAACTACTCATATTGAAGATCCTTGAATTGCTAACGGGGCTTCAATACCAGTGGCAATAATTTTAATTTTCTGTTGGCGAGTCAATTCTAAAACTGCCATAAATGTAACAACCATTCCCATACGACCTTGCTGGGGATTGAGTAATTCTTTAAAACTTAACACATCACCAGACTCTAATTTCTCTTCAATATATGCAATACGTTCTTCGAGCAAAACAGGTTCTTGAGCGACAACATGGGTAATAGGTTCAGGGCGATTAAATACACAGAACAACGCATCATGTAGCGCTGAGATATCGTAACCTTCATAAACAGGAGAGATATGTCCTAAGCTTACATTGGCACTAAATGTATCGCGCTCAAGAATTGGCATTTGCCCTAAACGCTCAGCTGCTTGCTTAATGCGTAGATAGGTTTCAAGACGATCAATAAGCTCCTGCTTAGGGTCTTTTTCAATGCTTATAATTGTAGGTTTTGGTAAAAGTAGGCGAGACTTCAAGTCAGCCAATAAAGCAGCCATCACCATATAATCTGCTGTCAACTCGATATTTAAAGATTTCATGCTATCCATATAGGCCAAATATTGAGTCGCTATAGGAGCAATATCGAGTTGAATTAAATCGAAACCGTTTTTCTGAATCAGATAAATTAAAAAATCTAATGGACCTTCAAACCGCTCGAGTAAAATCTCAAATGCAGCTGGAGGTATATAGAGATCTTCTGGAATTTTGTCATGCCACTCATCTAAAACACGGATGTGTGGAGCGTCTTCCATGGATTGATGAAGTGATTGATTCATTACGATTATAAGCCACGCGAATTTTCAAAAGCATGAGACTTGTTATTCAAGTCCTAGACAGCTGTAAGTAGAAGAACAGCAGATAGTGAAAATCATTCTAAATGAATTGTGTCTTTTAATAAATTACTTAACGACTAAAGTGTAAAAAAAATCCAAAATAAATAAAGAGTATTTTTTTGAGTGATAATACTTTTTTTAAAACTATTGGTAAAAAATGTAAGTGCTTATTCAAAAGCACTTACGTTGCCAACACCACGACGGATAATTTCAGGATGTTCACCCGATAAATCAACAATACTTGTACTTGTTAGAGTTCCGAAACCTCCATCAATAAATACATCAATTCGTTTATCTAACTGATTTTCAATATCGTAAGGGTCATCTAGAGGATCTTCTTGACCTGGTAAAATTAATGTACTGGTAAGTAGAGGTTCACCAAGTTCTTTTAATAAAGCCTGACAAATTGGGTTACTCGGAATACGTAAGCCAATTGTTTTCTTTTTAGGGTGCATCAATCTACGAGGAACTTCACTTGTTGCAGGTAAAATGAACGTAGTAATAGCCGGTGTATTCGCTTTCAATAAACGATATGTCGCATTATCAACTTTTGCATAAGTTGCAATATCAGATAAGTCACAGCACATAATGGCGTATTGATGTTTAGGCCCTAAACCACGAATCTGTGCAATACGTTCCATGGCATTTTTATTACCGATTTGACACCCAATCGCATAGGCAGCATCGGTAGGGTAGACCACAACATCTCCTGCTCGGATACGTTCAACCGCTTGGGCAATGAGGCGTTGCTGTGGATTTTCAGGATGTACATGTAAATGCATCATATTTTAGAGACTCCATCACGCCAGTGTTAAAAATAATTATTAGGCTTTTTAAATGGCCTAGGCAAGTAATTAACGTAGCTTTTTTGTCAATTAATCAAGGAGTTCACGTTTAAATTCATTTAATTGTAAAGATGTTCCCGAACGTGTACATTGGCAAATAAAACCAATAAATGCTGATGCATCACGTGGCAACTTGGCTTCACCCGAAAAGTAACGTTGCACTTGAGCATAAACGTTATCTTTAAATAGTTTGCCATCACCGCTATCACCTGTAAGGTTATCGAGTGAAACTCTAAATTTTCGACCAAAAGATTGTGCAAATAACCATTCAATTGCTTGAGGCTTAATTTCTACTTGTTCAAATAAAATTTGCTGTTCTTGGGTGCGACCATCAGGTGCATACCAATAACCTAAATCTGGTAATAGACGTCTTTTTTCGCCTGCAATAGACCAATGACTAATTTCATGCAAAGCACTATTAAAGAAACCGTGAGCAAATTGGATCTTGGCTGGTTCTTTATTTGTCGCTGGGAAATATTCAGGTTCAAAATCACCACGAACTAATGTCACATTATGGTGGGAAAACCAGTGATTAAAGTGTAAAATAAGCCAATCAACTTGCTCAGACTCCGATTTTGAGCTTGACCATGGTGAGAGTTGCACTAGGTCAGGTACAAGAGTGTTCTGATGAGTTGAATGGGTGCAAACGAGTAATGAAGTGTTAACTTCAGGTTGCGGCTGCAACAGGTGCATTGCTTAATTTACCCCGAGTTCTGTCTAAAGAAGTGCAAAATTGTATCTTAATCTTTGACAGAGTACCGATGAATTTGTAGAATTGCCGCCTTAATTATGTCAGCAAATACCTTTCCGGCACAGATTGAGCCGTTTAAATGGGCTGAACAAGGCTTTACATGGTCAGGTCAACTGCCCTTGTCTCGCTTTGCTCGTATCGCTCGTGAAGCTGTTGGATCAATTGATAACCAATTGATCAACATAGACTGTAAGCTATCAATGGATGCATATCATCGCATTGTGTGGATGGACGGTCACATGGACACGAAAGTTCCAATGGAGTGCCAACGTTGTTTGGAACCTGTTGAAATGCCTCTTGTCTTAGACTTCCATATTGCATTAGTGGATGATGAGTCACTGATAGAGCGCTTGGATGAGGATGCTGATTTCATCGTTTTAGGTGAAAGTGAGTCTTCGACGAAAGGCGATTATGATACGCCTGCCTCGATTAACTTACTCGCATTACTAGAAGATGAACTGTTATTGTTGATGCCTTTATCTCCCAAGCATGATGCTTGTGAACATAAACATCAACCTACCATTCAGAATGTTGTCGAAGAAAAACGGGATAATCCGTTTGATGTTTTGGCAGGTTTGAAGGGTAAACTTAACTCATAATTTGTGTTATAATTGTGAGATAAGACAACTGAATTTGTTCTGATCCATTTTTTCGATCTTTGTAAGGAGCCATCATGGCCGTTCAGCAAAACCGTAAAAGTCGCTCTCGCCGTGACATGCGCCGTTCACATGACGCTTTAACCGAGAATGCATTAACAGTAGACCAAGCAACTGGTGAAACTCATCGTCGTCACCACGTGACTAAAGACGGTTTCTACCGTGGTCGTCAATTATTCGCTAAAGCAGCTGATGCTGAATAATTGCATGATATGCATTAAGCGTGATGCTTAAGTATAGAAAAAATGGGAGCGAAAGCTCCCTTTTTTTGTTGTTTTTCGCAATTATAAATATATAAATAACATGTTAAATTTCCGCTCCAGAAATGAGTGAAAACCCAAAAAAGGATTTCTTATGTCTGCTAAACGTCTTGAACAAGTAGCTTTAGCCACAAAAACTGCGTTTGTGTTTCCTGGTCAAGGTTCACAAAAAGTCGGTATGCTTGCTGAACTAGCAGAACAGTTTAGTGGGGTCGGGCAAACTTTTGCAGAAGCTTCAGATGCTCTTGGATTTGATCTTTGGCATATTGCGCAAAGTGGCGAAGGTCTTGACCAAACAGAAAATACCCAACCTGTGTTATTAACTGCCAGTATCGCTTTATGGCGTGTATGGCTTGATTTAGGTGGTCTGGCACCTAAATTCCTTGCAGGACATTCACTAGGTGAATACAGTGCATTGGTAGCTGCAGGCTCTATGAGCTTGGCGGATGCAGTTAAATTGGTTAACTTGCGTGGCAAACTCATGCAAAGTGCTGTACCTCAAGGTCAAGGGGCTATGGCTGCAATCCTTGGTTTGGCTGATGAAAAAGTGGTTGAACTTTGTCAAACCGTGAGTGCGTCAGGTGAAGGTTCTGTAGAAGCTGCAAACTATAATTCACAAGGTCAAGTTGTGATTGCAGGAAGTACAGCTTCTGTACAAGAAGTCATGGCTTTGGCAAAAGAGCAGTCAGCTAAAGCAATTGCTTTACCAGTGTCAGTTCCTTCTCATTGTTCGTTGATGAAACCTGCCGCTGAGAAATTTGCAGAAGCTTTGGAACAAACTGCCATTGAGCTACCTACCATTCCTGTAATACAAAATGTCAACGCGGGAATAGCTACCGATGTTGCTCAATTGCGTCAGGCATTAACTGCACAATTGTACCAATCAGTACAATGGACACGTACCATGCAGTCTCTACAAGACCAAGGTATTCAATACATTGTTGAATGTGGTCCAGGTACAGTATTGAGTAACCTCGCAAAGCGTTTACCAAATATTGAAAAAGCTTTTTCTATTGATAGTAAGAGCAAAATGGAAGATGCCCTAAATGCTGTTTTAGTGGCAGAAGGAAAAATTGCATGACACAAGAACGCAAAGTTGCATTAGTAACGGGCGCGAGTCGGGGTATTGGCGCTGCCATTGCCCAGCAACTTATTCAAGACGGTTATTTTGTTGTAGGTACTGCGACTTCTGAATCTGGTGCACAAAAGTTAAGTGATAGCTTTGGTGAACAAGGTGCAGGTTTGGCGCTCGACGTGCGTAATCTCGACGAGATTGAAGCAGTCGTTTCTCATATTGAACAGAACTATGGTCCTGTACTTGTTCTAGTGAACAATGCAGGTATTACGAAAGACAATTTGTTGCTTCGTATGTCTGAAGATGATTGGGATGACATTCTCAACATTCACCTTAAAGCAGTTTATCGTTTATCTAAACGTGTGCTTAAGGGTATGACGAAGGCACGTTTTGGTCGAATTATTAATATCAGTTCTGTTGTAGCTCATTTTGCAAACCCAGGCCAAGCGAACTATTCTGCTGCTAAAGCAGGTATTGAAGCATTCAGCCGTAGCCTTGCAAAAGAGATGGGTAGCCGCCAAATTACTGTAAATAGTGTGGCGCCAGGTTTTATTGCAACAGAAATGACAGATGCACTTAGTGAAGACATTCGCAAAAAAATGAGTGATCAAGTGGCTTTAAATCGTTTAGGTGAGCCACAAGATATCGCAAATGCGGTGAGTTTCCTTGCAAGTGATAAAGCAGGTTACATTACCGGTACGGTATTACATGTAAATGGTGGTTTATACATGGCCTAACGCCGATGTATAAACTTTTAAAAATTTTTATATTCAATTAAACTAGTGGCAAATTAAACGCCACAAGCAATGAGGAGAATTCCTGTGAGCGATATCGAACAACGCGTTAAACAAGCGGTTGCAGAACAACTTGGTCTTAAAGCTGAAGAGATTAAAAACGAAGCATCTTTTATGGATGACTTAGGTGCTGACTCTTTAGATTTAGTTGAACTTGTTATGTCTTTCGAAAACGACTTCGACATCACTATCCCTGATGAAGATTCTAACGAAATCACTACAGTTCAATCTGCAATTGACTATGTAACTAAAAAACTTGGTTAATTCGCATATTGCTGAATAAAAAGAAGGCCACCGTAAGGTGGCTTTTTTTATTTTAGAAAAAATTTAAGAGATACATAATTTTACAAGATCAACCTCAATTGATAGCAGAGGCATAACTTTTTTGAAGTATAACAATAAGGGTCAGTTTAATGACTTTACTATAAACAATAATATGAGGACTAAAAGATGGGTCTTTTTGATTTTGTAAAAGGTATTGGCAAGAAAAATACCGCACCAGCAGAACCACAACCAGCTCCGGCAACACCAGCAGAACCTTCTGCACAAGAAGTTGCAAATAAATTATTAGGTTTAATTAAGAGTTTAGGCTTAGGGGTAGACGGCTTATCTGTAACCTATAACGGTACTACTGATACCGCAATTATCAAAGGACAGGTAAAAAGCCAAGCAGATAAAGAGAAAATTATTCTTATTGTTGGAAATATTGATCATGTTGCGCAAGTAGATGATCAGATGACAGTGGCAACTCCTGAACCAGAAAGCAAATTTTATACTGTGAAATCTGGTGATAATCTTTCAAAAATTGCTAAAGAATTTTACGGTGATGCAAATCAGTATCCAAAAATCTTTGAAGCAAATAAACCAATGCTAAAAGATCCAGATGAGATTTTCCCAGGACAAGTTTTACGTATTCCTCAATAATTGCGGTTAATAAAAAAGGCGCTTAAAGCGCCTTTTTTGTGTTTTTAAAAACGCTTTGGAATCTTTTGTCCATTTTGTACAGGGGCTTCTGCATTTTTTAAAACACCGAATAACCATGTTTCAGCATGTTGTACAGCAATTTTTAAAGAATCACCTAAAGCTAAGCGCCCTGCGATAAAGCTCGCTAAAGAACAACCTGAGCCATGATATTCACCTTCAAGGCGAGGACAGCTACTACTCGCTGCAAGCTCACCATTAATATACAAACTATTTTTAATATGATCTGGAGTATCTTCGTGTCCACCTTTAACTAGAACAGCTTTAGCACCCATTTCAAAGAGCTTTTGAGTGGCTTGATCTAAATTAGTAATACCTGTTAAAGCCCTTAATTCAACGGTATTTGGAGTAATAATTGTGGCTAGAGGAATAAGCTCAACAAAAGCTTTAACGAGAGTTGCCTGATCACCTAAAGAGCCGCCACTGTTTGCGACTAAAACAGGATCAAGTACATATTGATAGTCAGGGTGAGCACGTAAAAATTCAGCTAGTGCAGCAATATTATCTGTCGTACCTAGCATGCCAGACTTAACACATTTAATGGGTAAGTCACCTACAACTGCATTTGCTTGTGCTAATAAAAGTTCTTTTGAGGTTGCTTCAAAGCCAAATACTTGTTGTGAGTTCTGAATGGTGAGGGCAGTACATGCAATTGCTGCATGGGCTCCACTTTGTCCAATTGCTTCGATATCGGCTTGTAAACCTGCACCACCTGAAGGGTCTAAACCCGAGAAACAAAGTACGGTTGGACGCACGGTTATTTCCTTTTCAATTTAAATTTACGTTAGTATAAGAGAGTTTGATTAAACTCTCGACCAATTGAATTAAATACTTTACTGGGTTAGTGATTGAATGGCTATAAAACATATTTTGATTGATTTAGACGGAACCTTAACAGACCCAAAAGTTGGAATCCATACTTCAATTCGCTATGCAATGGAGAAATTAGGCTATCCATTGGCTGCCGATTTAAATATTGACTGGACAATTGGCCCACCATTAAAGCCATCACTAGCAAAATTATTGGCTACTCAAGATGATACTTTAGCTGAACAAGCTTTACTTGCTTATCGCGAGCGTTTTTCGGTGGTTGGCCTGTTTGAAAATGAAGTATATCCATCTGTTGCAAAAACACTTAGCGCATTAAAAAAAGAAGGATATCGGCTATTTGTTGCAACTGCTAAACCAACGATTTATGCCAAACGTATCTTGGACCATTTTGAATTAAGCCAATATTTTGTACATATCTATGGGAGTGAGTTAACGGGGGAGCGCACTAATAAAGCTGAACTCATTCATTATATTCTTGAGCATGAGCAATTAAACCCAGAAGAGTGTTTAATGGTCGGTGATCGCCAATATGACGTTTTAGGTGCTCGTCATAATGGTATTGAGGCGGTAGCGGTGACTTATGGTTACGGAACAGCAGAGGAACTTGCTCAAGCACAGCCAAAAGCAATGATTACGCAATTTTCTGAGCTTTTGGACTATGTTGAAGAACTGGCAGCACAAAAGAAAGTTTCTTAAATATTATTAAATTTTAATTTGAAGGTTTGGCTTTGATCTAAAGCCAAACCTTTTTTATTTAAATGCCGTGTTGTTGGCGATATTGAACAAGTTCTTCAATCGTAATCACCGTTAAGTGATGAGTTTGAGCATATGCTAAAACCTGAATGCCTGAAGCCATCGTGCCATCTGGATTGGTTAATTCACATAATACGCCAGCTGGTTTAAGTCCAGCTAGTCTTGCTAGATCAATTGTTCCCTCAGTATGACCACGACGAGTAAGGACTCCACCATTACGTGCACGTAATGGGAAAACGTGACCCGGGCGATTTAAGTCACTTGCCACAGCGCCATCTTTAATAGCAGTTTGAATAGTTGTTACACGGTCTTTAGCAGAAACACCAGTGGTAACGCCTTGAGCTGCCTCAATGGTCACTGTAAAAGCGGTATGAAACTGGCTTGAGTTTTGAGAAACCATTGGAGGGAGTTCTAGATGGTCTGCTAGCTCTTCTGTAAGGCATAAACATACAATCCCTGAACCATCACGAATCATACGTGCCATTGTTTCTACCGTTAAAGTTTCGGCTGCAACGATGAGATCTGCTTCATTTTCGCGATCAAAGTCGTCCATAACCAAGACAGGCTTGCCTTGACGGATATCTTCTAATGCTTGTTGAATGCGTTGCTCAGCAGGAGAGAGGGCTGAGAAAAAAAGTTCTGGTTGAATTAAGCTAGACATAATGAAACGCTCTCGTAAAAATACGGTTGAACATTTCAGGACTGATGTAAAAACAGGCTGGCACTGAAATAAAACGGATTTATCCCAGTTCGTCGTCTTCTTTCATCCGGACTATACCGTCGGCTTTGGAGTTTCACCAAATCTGCTCAAATTACACAATTTAAGCTCGTGGGCTTGTTAATCTATTTATAAAAATTAACTTTACCACCGGTGGGGAATTACACCCCGCCCTGAAGCGATGAGTTTTATTATAGCGCGCTTGATAAAATTGGCTAGATGCTTTTATAGAATGCTAAGTTTCTTTATGAATAAGCATTTTCATAAATCGAAATAGGCTTTTTAACAAGAGCTTACTTGTTGATATGAAAATGGAATGCTATGTTTTTTATAGAAAATTATAAATAAAATAGGTGTTTCATGCAGATAAGAGACTATTATCCTCTGACCAATAGCTCGTTTATTCAGCATCTCCATATTTTCAGTTATGTATTTATGGCAGTAAGTATCCTTTATTTAATTGCTGCCAACTGGTTGATGCTTCCAGACAGTATTCAACTCGCGATCCCGCCCGTTATATTAGTTGTAACAGCATGGTTCAGCACAAAAGATACTTTAAGCGATGGGGTTAGGCAGACCTTACATAGCGTTTGTGGTTTGATGATAGGTTTAAGCTTGGCTGTAATTGGACAAGTTTATCAAACTGGTGCAGACAGTTATTTGCTTTTTTTAATTTGGACATTGCTTTTACTGCCGTGGTTATATCGACCAAATATTGGAATCTTTGCTTTAATTTGTATTAGCAGCCAACTCACACTTTTTTTATTTTTTAAACAGACTTTTTGGTCAGAAAAATTTCCTTATGTATATCTATTTGCTCTGAACTTATTAAGCCTTATTGAATTTTGGGTGTGTATAAAGAAATATCGTGCTTTACGATTTGTCTTTATCGCTTGGTTCGCCGTTATTTCGATTATTGGAATGATTCAATATTTATCGAATGAGAATATTCCTTATCTAATTTCTGCCTTCTTTTCCGGAATAGTCGTTTTTTATTATTTCTTCAAAAAAGATGATCAGCTATGTGCTAGTTTGATGGCAGCTGTTCTTGGTGTGACTGCAACGATATGGCTTGTAGATGGGATTAATAACCTATTTAAAGACTCTAATGAGTTCATATTTTTATTGATTGCAGGCATTATTTTTATTTGGTTTGCGCTGATCAGCTATCTTTTAATAAAAATTTTTCGTCAAAGCCGCTTTTATGTCATTCCATTGGCAATTGGTGCTTGGCTTGCTGGCTTGTCACTTGCAGCTTTTACGCTGGTGTTTTGGGAAGCTATTTCTTTAGTTATTGGAGTTGTTTTTGTTGGATTGGCGTTTATTCTTTTAAAGAAATCACAAAGCTATTTCTTTCGGCAATTTGCCTATTGTTTGTTTATCAGTGGGCAGACCGCTTTCTTGTTTCATCTTGGTTCAGAAACAGATCAAATTCTATGGGTTTTAATTGCACAGATTATTATTCTATGTATTAGTTATTTTCTTAAACCACATTGGTTCTTCATTTTAATTCAAATGCTTGCTACGTATGGCATAGCTTTTATCTATTTGCTACAACTGGACCATTCATTGTGGTCAATACATTCTACTCAGACTTATTTAAATTTAACTTTGCTCAGTTACTTGGTTTTTAGTTTGGTGCTCTTACCTAAGAGAGAATCAATAGCCCTATACGAGCGTAGTATTTTTTTATGCGTGCTGGTCGTAATTCTTGTAGCTTATTTTTTCAATACTTTTATGGGGTTGGTACCAGAAAATTCGATAGATCAGCAGTTATGGGTTTTATATTTGCTACCTGTTGTCTGGTTACTTTGCTTTAGTGTTCTTCATTTATATCGACAACTTAAAGCACTCACTTTTTTCGCCTTTTTAATATTTGGTGTGTTACTTATTGTGTTGGGATATTTTGAAATTTTCATCCTGCTTATTATTTTAACGTGGGCATTAAAAAAGAAAGATTATATTGTGTATGGAGTGAGCTTAACTGTATTCGTTTTTGTGTTCTGGCAGCTCTATTACAACCTACAAATAACTTTCCTCGCTAAGAGTGCATCAATTTTTATTACTGGCGTTCTTCTATTGGTTCTGTCATGGTTACTTCAACATGAAAATAAAAATGAGATTGTTAAGGGGGAGAAAGAATGAAAAAGTATTTTTCTCTTATTCTTGCCTTGATCACGTTATTATTTTTTGCAGGTTTAGTGGCGAAAAATGAATGGCATTTGCACCATAGTAAAAGTATTTTCATTGAGCTTAAGCCAGTTGATCCTCGTTCAATTTTACAAGGTGATTATATGGCATTGGCTTATGAATTAAATTTACAATCTCTTAAAGCTCTTGTTGGAAGTGAAGGTGAGGCTCTGGAACAGGTGATTTTTAATCGTCCTTCCGTTCCCGCAAAAGTTATTTTGGATTCACAAAATCGCGTAGTTCGTACCATTTTAGATATCAATAATTCATTGGCTGGACAGAGGTTAATTTTAAAAAATCCTGAAAATCGTTTGCAGGCTTTATATCCTGCCTCTCGCAGTTTCTTGTTTGCAGAAGGCTTGGCTCAATGTTATGAAAAAGCCAAATATGCTGAATTTAAGGTAAATCCTAAAGGAGAGGCGATACTGTTCGAATTACGAGGAGAACAGCTTCAACCATTAAATTGTGAAAAACAAAAGAACTGGTGGGAAGGAGCGATTTAGGATTTATAAAATGATAAAAGCCCGTCAATGCGGGCTTTTTTATTCTTGGAATAATTTAGGCAACTTGAACAGGAATGCAATTCGCTGTGTGGTTGACTGTATTATTTGGGTTAGCATATACCAAACGTGGTTTATGAATATTTGCTTCAGCTTCAGTAAAATCACCAAATGTAGCAATAATTACTAAATCGCCAACGTCTGCTTGATGTGCAGCACCGCCGTTTACTGAAATAATTCCAGAGTTATCTTCACCACGAATCGCATAAGTTGTGAAGCGTTTGCCATTGGTTACATTCCAAACATGAATTTCTTCATATTCACGAATACCAGCTAAGTCCATCAATACGCCATCAATTGCACAAGAACCTTCATAGTGAAGTTCAGCATGGGTTACAACTGCACGGTGAATTTTGCATTTTAATAAACGAGATAGCATGGCTAGCGTCTCCTGAGTAGACCTAAGATGTAGATCTTATGGTGAAATCTTTAGCTTTTGCGGTTGGCAAAGTGGCTGATGCGCATTTTGCTCCTAAAAAAGCAAGATAGCAAGCATGATTGTTCAACAATTTAAGTGGGTTTATATGCATTAATTTGATTCATGGCCTGTGGAACTTGTCCTTGAACAAGTAGCTTCACTTTAGAAAGGGCATGATCAATTGCTGCATCCATCAGACTTTGTTCACTACTTGGTGCCTTTCCAAGTACGTGACCTGAAACTTTCTCTTTCGAGCCAGGATGTCCGATACCAATACGTAAACGGTGAAAATTTGGACCAATATGAGGGACAATGTCACGTAAACCGTTATGACCACCGTGTCCACCGCCTGTTTTAAGACGAATTACACCTGGGTTCATATCAAGTTCATCATGAGCAATCAAAATTGCTTCGGGAGCAATTTGATAAAATTTTGCAAATGGAACTACACTTTGTCCAGAACGGTTCATAAATGTAGTGGGTAGAAGTAGACGGACATCGTGTCCTTCTATATTACCACGTCCACTGATTCCGTGAAATTTCGGATCATTTTTTAATGTAATGCCATATTTATCAGCAAGCTGTTCAATGAACCAAAAACCTGCATTATGGCGGGTTTGGGCATATTCTGAACCAGGATTGCCCAAACCAACAATTAGCGAAATATTTGACACTAATCTACGCCTTTAAACACTTATGCGCGTTTGAAGTCAGCGTGCATAGGAGTGTTTTTAGATGGGTGACGTTGTAACGCTTGGATTTTAACGTTTTCAACTTTGTCACCCACTTTGATTTCTACAACTTCTTCAAAGAAAGCATTGCTTTCTAAAGCTTTTACAAGCTCACGAAGTTCTAAAGTAACAGTTACAGGCTCAGCGTTGCCACCATAAATGATAGCTGGAATTAAAGCTTCGCGACGAAGGCGGCGGCTCGCACCTTTCCCTTGTTTGTCTTCAGCACGCGCTTGAGCGTTTAATACGAAGTTTGCCATGAGTAAATCCTCATTAAAGTTTAAAAGACTAAACTTGCGACCAGTTTAGTGATAGAAAACCCCAGCCAAGGCTAGGGTTTATAAAAAGCTGCAATATTATAAACTATCGAACATTGCACTGATAGACTCTTCGTTATTAATACGACGAATCGTTTCAGCAACCATGCTAGCAACAGAAACCTGACGGATCTTGCCTAAGGTCAATGCTTCTTCAGAAAGAGGAATGGTATCAGTCACAACCAGTTCATCAATAACTGAATTACGTAAGTTTTCAATAGCCTTACCTGATAGTACAGGGTGAGTTGCGTATGCAACTACACGACGTGCACCAAATTGCTTAAGCGCATCAGCTGCTTTACACAATGTACCAGCAGTATCAACCATATCGTCTACGATAACGCAATCACGATCTTTTACGTCACCAATTAAGTGCATAACTTGCGACTCATTGGCTTTTTGACGACGTTTATCAATAATTGCTAAATCGATGTCACCCATCTGTTTGGCAACAGCACGAGCACGTACTACACCACCAACGTCAGGAGAAACCACCATAAGGTTGTCATGTTGTTGTTGACGTAAGTCAGCAAGCAAAGCAGGAGTACCGTAGATGTTATCGACTGGAATATCGAAGAAACCTTGAATTTGGTCAGCATGTAAGTCGATCATCACGACACGGTCAATACCAACAGTGGTAAGCATGTCTGCAACAACTTTAGCTGTAATCGGCACACGTGCAGAACGTGGACGACGGTCTTGGCGAGCATAACCAAAATAAGGGATAACAGCGGTAATACGACCAGCACTTGCACGACGCAAAGCATCTGCCATAACCAAGATTTCCATAAGGTTATCATTGGTAGGGGCACAAGTAGGCTGAACGATAAATACGTCTTTACCACGAACATTTTCAGTAATTTCTACTGAAATTTCTCCATCAGAAAAGTGACCGACTGATGCAGCACCTAGAGGGATATGTAAGTGACTTACGACTTTTTGAGCGAACTGTGGATGAGCATTTCCACTAAAAACGACAAGATTGGGCATGAAGCACCCTTGGCGGTTGGTATGTAATGAAATAGATGGCAGGGGCGGCTGGATTCGAACCAACGGATGCCGAGATCAAAACCCGGTGCCTTACCACTTGGCGACGCCCCTAATGCGGCAGAACTTTAATATTTTTGCAATGCAATGTCAAGATTAATCAACAAAAAGCATAGCAATTAAGTCTGTCTTTAAAATAAGAGAATGGCAGGGGCGGCTGGATTCGAACCAACGGATGCCGAGATCAAAACCCGGTGCCTTACCACTTGGCGACGCCCCTAAATTCGATGATATATATGATGGCAGGGGCGGCTGGATTCGAACCAACGGATGCCGAGATCAAAACCCGGTGCCTTACCACTTGGCGACGCCCCTAATATAATCATCATTACAGGTGAGGTTGGCAGGGGCGGCTGGATTCGAACCAACGGATGCCGAGATCAAAACCCGGTGCCTTACCACTTGGCGACGCCCCTAACGTGTAACTTTAAAATGATTAAGAGGAGATTCTTTTAAACTATTTACCAAGTAAGATTTACATGGTGAATGGTTAAGAATTTCGTCAATATTCATTTCATTTGTTACTTCAGTAAAAACACAAGCACCTGTACCTGTAAGCTTTGCTTGACCAAACTGATCTAAATATTGCATTGCTTCTTCTACTTTAGGGTATAACTGTCGAGCCAGTGGCTCAAAGTTATTTCCAAAATTAGAAGGCTCTAACTGATAGGCGCAAAATTTAGTGGTCTTAGAGTCTCTTGTCAATGTTTTTTGTGAAAAAAGCAATTGAGTGCTGATAAAACAATCAGGTTTTAAAATAATGAACTGTTTTTGATCTAAGTCTATGAATGATAAATGTTCACCGATGCCTTCGGCCCATGCGTTTTTACCATAAATAAAAATAGGAACATCAGCACCGAGCTTAACACCGTAGTCCGCAAGTTGTTCTTGCTCCAGACCACATTCCCATAATTGATTTAACACAATAAGCGTGGTGGCGGCATTGGAAGAACCACCGCCTAGACCTGCGCCCATTGGAATATTTTTTTCAATTTTGATGTGTACACCACAAAACTTTTTTGCATGTGGCTTTAGTATTTGCGCTGCCCGATAAATCAAATTTTCTTCAGGACGAATTTCACTTAACCCATCAATTTTGATTTCTTCATTTGAAGTCAGGGTAAATGTCATCCAGTCATATAAATCAATAAGTTGGAAAATGGTTTGTAGCTCATGGTAACCATTTTCGCGTCGGCCTGTAATATGTAAAAACAGGTTGAGCTTAGCAGGGGAAGGAACTCGAATCATAGATTTATATAATTAGACTTAGCGGTTTTGGATGACCATTGTAATACGGTTTTCTTTATCTTCAGCAAGAGCTTGCTTTAAAACCAGTTTGTTTGGCAAAGTTTGTTCACCATCGTAACTGAAATTAACCGTCCAGCCATCTTCAATGAGTTGGCTCACTCGATTTGCAGCGTCTTTCGTAATTTGAGCATTTAGCGTTGCTGGTTTTGCTAAAATCCAGCTCGTTAAGTGTGTAATAGGGGCTTGCCAACCCGTTGCACGTTCTAAAAGTTCTTCTGGAGAGGCAGCGCTAATAAGTCCTGTTTTAGAACTGTTTAAAGTTACTTCGCCTGGTTTACCCTGAATTTGGGTTTTTCCAACGCCTAAAATGCCGCTTAACTCGATATCAAAATTATCTTGCTGTTGAAGCCAAGTAAAAAAAGCACTACCGGTTTGTTGTGGTGTACGAACTCCAATCTTACCTTGCAAATTAAAGTGCTTTTCATCTTGAACTTGTTGGGTAACCGCTGGCTTGGGTTGAGTAAAATGCTGACAACCGGTTAGAAATAATGCACTTGATCCACAAATCGCTGTGCACAGTTGGGCAAATTTGCTCATATATTTAACTCTTTTTTGCAGATGTAGGTAAAATTAACGCATCAAGCTGTTGTAATTGTGGATCATTGGCATGTTTTTGTTTCAGTTGTTGTAACACTGCGCTAAATTGCGTGAGTGACCCTTGCATATACAAAGCTTTAGCATAACGAACGCCAATATTTATATTATGGCTAAGTTCATATGCTTTGCCTAAGGCTTCCGCCGCAGCTTCATAATCGTTCTGTAAAAATGCAATATAACCTAGCGTATCAAGGATTGAAGCTTGTTCAGGTGCATATTCTAATGCTTGCTCTGCATACTGACGTGCTTCTTTTAAACGACGATTTTGCAGGGCTAGTGTATAAGCATATGCATTTAGATACGTTGGGCTGTTAGGCTCAAGTTGTAATAATTGTTTTAATGTTTTGTCGAGTTTGTCGCGGTCCGTATATGGATCAAGTAATAAAACTTCCGCATAAATCAGTTCCGGATCGTCGGGTAAGTTTTTAATTGCTTCATCTAATAGATTTAGTGCAGCTTTTTTATTGCCCATTTTCTTTAAGATTTCAGCTTGGGCTTGATATAAGAAACTTGCATGTTGAGGATAATTTACTCGTTCTTGAGTAAGGAACCGTAAAGCATCGTGTAAATTTTCTTGTTTATCATATATTGCGATCAAGTTTCGTCTAGATACCACATATAAACTGCCATCAACTAAACGATAGTAAGCTTTTGCAGTTTCATAATGCTGTTTACGCTCTGCGTTAATGGCTAAGTAGTAATATGCTTCATTTTGGTATTTAGCCGAGTTTCTTAGGTCAACAAGATATTGTTCTGCTTTGTCATATTGCTTTAAATCAATACTTGTTAAGCCTGCAATGAATAAGGCTTCTTCAGCTTTAGGGTTAGTTTCTATAATTTTTTCAAGTTTTTCTAACGCAAGCTGAGATTGGTTAATTTGTATGAGATAGCGGATTTCCGCTAATCGAATATCTAAATTTTTCTTATTCTTACGACTCGACTTTGCATACCATTTAAGCGCACCTTCTTGATCGCTGAGAGCAATAAGTAAGTTTGCTTTCATTAAAATAAAGCTCGTTACTTTAGGACGTCGACGTAATGCTTTGTTAATGTTGGTTAGTGCAGTTTGTAATTGACCATTTTGAGCTTCTAAATTGGCGATGAGTGCTAAAATAGAAGGATTGTCTTTTTCTGCGCTAGAACGTAAAGCTGTTAATAGTACTTCTCGATCCTGCGCATTTTCTGGAGCAATGCTAGCCAAAATTTGTTCTAAATCGGCAGTGGGATCTATCTTTAAAATTTTATCTAATGTCTCAGCAGCAAGCTGATATTCGTGCGTTTTTAAAGCAATGTGTGACAAATAAAATAAAGCTGGTACATCTTTAGGCTCTTGAGCTACCCAATGAGTAGCAATATTTAAAGCAGCTTGTAAATCATTATATTCAAGTGCAACGTCTAAAGCTCTCTGCTTAATTGATGTAGAGTTGCTTTTAATTGCGAGCACTGTGTAATTATGCAAAGCGTTTGGAATATCGTCATAAGCTAGAGCAAATTCAGCGACCATCGTTTGCTCTAATGCCTGATCAAATGAATGCACGGCATAGGTCTCTTGCACAGGACGTGCATAGACATACGAGGACATGCTACCTAACAACAAGAATGTGGTAGAATACTGTCTTATCGAAGCACCGTTAAAATTAATACGGCTATTCATTTGACGCAATTTTTATTGATCCAAAGTAATGCTTTTTATGACACCGATGTTGCACAATAGCATAAATTTAGCGAAATGATGATCTGATATGTCTTTCTTTGCATTGGGTGTCAACCATCAAACAGCTTCTGTAGAACTCCGCGAACAAATTGCTTTCAATGCAGAGCGATTAAGTCGTTTGCTTGCCGAACAACGCCATCACCAAAACTTAAAGGATTTGGTGGTCGTCTCGACCTGTAACCGTACAGAAGTTTATGCCATGGCAGAAAACGCCGAAAGCCTTCTAAAGTGGTTAGCCGATGCCAATAATATTGATGTAAAGCAGTTAATTCATCATGTTTATCGTTACGAGAATACGCAGGCGATTACACATTTAATGCGAGTGGCGAGTGGTCTAGATTCTCTCATGCTTGGTGAGCCGCAAATTTTAGGGCAGGTTAAAAGTGCTTTAGCATTGTCTAAAGAAGCTCAAACGGTCTCTCCTGAATTAAATAGTGTTTTTGAATACGCTTTCTATGCAGCTAAACGTGTACGTTCCGAAACAGCGGTCGGTAGTCATGCTGTTTCGATGGGGTATGCTGTTGCACAACTTGCTTTACAAGTTTTTAGTAAGCCTGAAAAGCTTACCGTAATGGTTGTTGCTGCAGGTGAAATGAATAGCTTGGTTGCTAAGCATTTGGCTGAAATGGGTGTCGCGAAGATTATTATTTGTAATCGTAGCCGTGAGCGTGCTGACCAGCTGGCTCAGGAGATTGCACATCAGGTTGAAGTTGAAATTATTGAGTTTTCAGCATTAGCAGAAAATTTATATCGTGCTGATGTCGTGTCGAGCTGTACTGGTAGTTTATATCAAGTTATTGCTTATTCTGATGTTAAGGCCGCATTGAAGAAACGTCGCTACCAACAAATGTTAATGGTTGATTTAGCGGTACCACGTGATATAGATCCTAAAGTTGAAGCACTTGATGGGGTCTATTTATATGGTGTTGATGATTTACAGAGTGTGATTGATGAGAACCTTGCCCAACGTCGTCAGGCGGCTGTTGAAGCAGAGGTAATGGTTAATCAATTAGCTACTCAGCTTATTACGCATCAAAAAGTTAAAGAGGCGGGTAGCACAATTCATGCTTACCGCCAGCACAGTGAAGAAATTAGTCAACAAGAGCTTACACATGCACTAGAAGCTTTGCATCATGGTGAGAATGCTGAACAGGTATTACAGCAATTTGCACACCGTTTGACGCAAAAGCTTATACATCCTACATCAATATTACTACGTGAAGCCGCTAAAGCAGAAAATCCTGATTATTTTGAATGGTTACAGCAGCATTTACAGGATGTATTTGATCATGAACGTAAGCCAAAACATTAAGACAAGAGTTTTAAACTAATTTGTTTTGTTAATTCATTCAGTTGTTGTCTTAGATTTCTTGATTCAATTAAAGAAATCGGTGATTTCAGCTTCTGACGCAAATATCTTTCTTGCAGACTTAATGAATATTCTTTAGCTAACTTGTCAGCTACTTCAGGAGCCTGTGTTAATGCTTGAATATTTGTTCTTTGCATAATATCGGCGATTTCATGACAGTAACTACTACAAGCACCAAGCACATAATAAGTTGCCAACTCTTGATCATCCGGTAAATCATCAAAAATACGGTTTAAGATTGCCAGTACTTTAGCCAATAATTCATCTTGCTGAATATAAGCCCGTAATCCTTCGAAATGAATATAAAGAAAAGGATGATGCATTAAAATTGCAATCGCAAAATCTTCGTCTTTGGTTTGAATGTTAAAAGATAAAGATGCATCGTGACTAATTTGTGGGGTAAAACGCTTACCTAAACCGAGTTTTTCACGGAAAGATTGAGTAAGCAAGTAGCGGAAAGAACCTTGTTTAGGTAAGAGTTCAGTTAGTTCTCTGAGTTCTCCCATGACTAAACTTTTCCCTTCAGGCGTACTGATATCGTGTTGACCTGTTAAGTGAGCAAACACGAAATCGGACAGAAGAGGGGCTTGTTGTAATAGTTTTTGGAAATTTTCGAGTCCTTCTCGACGGATGAGAGAGTCGGGATCGTGATCATTCGGTAGAACAAAAAATTTGAGTTCACGACCATCATTGAGAAGGGGTAAAGCAATTTCTAAAGTTCTGCGCGCAGCTTTTTGACCTGCTGCATCGCCATCAAAAGCAATCGTAATACGACTATTTTGTTTAAATAAAATATTAAGGTGTTCAGTATTACTTGCAGTCCCTAACGTTGCTACAGCTCCAGTAATGCCATATTGCTGAAGCGCAATGACATCCATATAGCCTTCAACCATTAACCAATCGCTAGATTTAAGCTTTCTACCTTCATAAAGTCCATAAAGTAGCTGATTTTTATGAAAGACTTCTGAGTCTGGCGAGTTAATGTACTTAGGTTTAATTTCGTCATTTAAGGCGCGCCCACCAAAACCAACTACTCGGCCTTTAGGGTCGCGAATTGGGAAAATGACACGATCACGTAATAAATCAAAATCACGACCATTATCGCTTGAGCGGATAAGTCCAAGTTGTTTTAAGCCGTCAATGTCATAAGGAAAGGCTTTTTCTAGATGTTGCCAGTCTTCTGGAGCATAGCCTAAGCGCCAAAACTGAATCGTCTGATTGGTTAGTCCACGCTGTTTAAAGTAATTTTTGGCTTTTTGACTATGAGGTAATTGTTGTTCATAGAACTGCGCAACATTTTCCAGTAAGTCATATAAATTACCTTCTTGAACTGGCTCATCAAAGCTAAACGGCTGTTCGAACTGAGCAAAAGGGTCATCAAAAAATACTGGTTCAAGCGTGTTGTAGCTCTCATCACTTGGTTGTTGTGGAGTTACAGGCTCTGCCGCATTTGTTTTAGTAACGGGTGGCTTTGTAACCTGACGGGTATAAGATAGTTTTTTATTTTCAGTATTATCTTTAGGTAATTCAATTCCGGTACTGCTCGATAACTCTTTCATTACCTCAATAAAGTTTCGGTTATCAATATCCATAAGAAAACGGATTGCATTTCCGTTAGCCTGACAACCAAAGCAGTGATAATACTGCTTGTCGCGATAAACATGGAATGATGGCGTTTTTTCTTGATGAAAAGGGCAACAGCCGGAATATGTACGTCCGGTTTTTTTCAATTTCACACGCTGACCAATCAGATCGACAATATCTGTGCGATCTAGAATTTGATCAATCGTATGTTGTGGAATTGCCATAATTCAGATAACCGTATTAAAACTTGATGAGACAGCGAGTCAGAATATTCTGACATGATGAATCGAGATATGCCCAATAAATATTTTAATATTTTATAAAAACAAACAGGCAAGTGATATCACTTGCCTGTTTGTTGATGTTTTTTTAAAGCTTAAACTTATTGAGCAGCGTTATCCGCACCTTGTGTTGCCTCATCTGATTGAACATCGGTTGAAGCTTCAGTAGAGGTGACAGCTGGCGCAACAGTTGTATTTTCTGCTGCTTGTGGTTCAGGTTTGTCTAATAAACCGAAGCTTAAACGGTTTGTCCAACTACGTTCAGACTTAGGAGCTTCAACAGGTGCTTGTTCTGGTGCTTCAGTTTCTTCTTTATCTGAATTACCAATTAAACCAAAGCTAACACGGTTGAGGAAACCACGTTTTGGAGCTTCTGCTTCAGTTGTGCTCTCTGGCGTTGCAGCAGTCGATTCACGACCAAAAATACCTAAAGTTGCACGGTTGATCCAGTTGCCTTCTTTACGAGCAGCACGCATGTTAACTGTGCCGTCTTTTTTCACAAGGCTTGGGTAATTAAGCTTTAAAACTTCAATATATTGTTGCGACGTAGCTTTATCACCTAACTTGTCATAGCTATATGCCAAAGTGGCTAAAGCTTCTGGAATTTGAGGTGTTTGTGGATAGTGTTCAATCACCCATTGCGAACGTTCTGCAGCGGCGATCCAAGCTTTACGTTTAACGTTGAAGCGGGCAGCAGTCATTTCATTTTCGGCAAGTTCTTGCCCAATGAATTTCATACGCTGAGCAGCATCAACAGAATATTGGCTACTTGGGAAACGACGAATTAAATCAACAAAGTTTTGATACGCAACTTTTAAATAACTCACATCACGATGTGACTGTTGCAAAGACGTATAGCGCAGCAAGCTGTCGTAGTTTTGCTCCATATTGGCAACAGCACGAACATAATAAGCATAATCCACATTTGGATGTTGAGGATTTAAACGAATAAAACGTTCTGCTAAGGCAATGGTGCCTTCATAATCTTTTTGTTTAAATTTCGAATATAGAAGTTCAAGTTGTGCTTGTTGAGCGTATTGTCCAGTCGGATAATAAGTATCGATTGCCTCTAAAGACTTGGTCGCATCAAGATATTGACCACGGTCAAGCGACTTTTGGGCCTTTTCGAAGTAAGCTTGTTCACTAGATTGAGGGCCAGTATCGACCACTTCTTTTTTACTTGGATTGCTGCTACAGCCCACAAATGCAGACGCTACGCCTAAAGATAAGGCAAGCATCGTAATTTTATAACGTGGTAGCGACATAAAAACTCCTCTGTTATGTTGGGCAATGAGCTACAATTGCGCTATTAAACCACTTTTATCTCAATGATCAAATGACTTCAGCACAATCTTCAAACACAAACTTCTCTGAAACCGACTTCAATTTACTTGAAGATTCTGAGGATGCAGATAACCATACTTCTGATACAACTGCAACACGTTTATCGTTGCAAGTTCAGCTAGATGAAACCTATCTGGGACAACGTATCGATCAGGTAGCAGCCTTGGTATGGAGCGAGTTTTCACGTGAAAAGCTCAAGCAATGGTTGAAAGATGGCCATCTGTTGGTGAATGGTAACATTGTCAAGCCTAAACACCGTTGTGAAGGAACTGAGCTGCTTACGCTCGAAGTAGAGCTCGAAGCCCAGACGACGAGTCAACCTGAAAATATTCCACTTAATATTGTCTATGAAGACGATGATATTTTAGTTATTAATAAGCCGGTAGGCATGGTGGTACATCCAGGAGCCGGCAATAGTTCTGGAACTTTAGTGAATGCTTTGCTTTACCACTTCCCAAAATTGGCAGAACTTTCGCGTGCTGGTTTAGTACACCGTATTGATAAAGATACCAGCGGTTTACTGGTTGTCGCTAAAACTCTAGAGGCCCAATTTTCTTTAAGTAAACAGTTGGCGAATAAAACGGTTTACCGTGTATATGATTTGGTTGTTTACGGAAATATTATTGCTGGCGGTACGATTGATGAACCAATCAAACGTCACCCAGTAGACCGTGTAAAAATGGCAATTTTACCGGGTGGGCGAGATGCGGTAACTCACTACAATGTAAAAGAACGTTTTAAAGATTTTACCCGTGTACAAGCTCGCCTTGAAACAGGACGAACACATCAGATCCGTGTGCATTTTAGTTACATTGGTTATGGCTTAATTGGTGATCAGGTTTATATGAACCGTGTGCGTGTGCCAGCTGGTGCATCTGAGCTGCTCATTGAAACTTTACGTGGTTTTAAACGTCAGGCATTGCATGCAGCTAAATTGGGCTTAAAACACCCTCGTACTGGTGAAGAAATGCTATTTGAAGCGCCGTGGCCTGAAGATTTCACACATTTAGTGAATGTGTTACGTTCAGAAAACGCTGCATATTAAGGACGTGCATATGGAATTTGTTCAAGGTTTACCTCAAGGCGTATTTGTAGGGCAGACACGTGTTCAACATCCTTTGGCATTACCAACAGGTCAGGTTGAGTTATCTGGCTTTAATCTGGCTTTACATGTCAAAGATGAGCCACAGCGTGTTCAACAGCATCGAATGATATTGTTGGATGAGTTTGCGAAATTTGGTGTTAAAAAAATGACATGGATGACCCAAACGCATAGTACGATTTGCCATACTGTAAATGAACAAATTCCTTTTAAAGCTTTAATCGGCGATGGTTTGGTCACCCAAACAAAAGATCATGCTTTAATGATGATGACGGCTGATTGTTTACCTGTCGTGTTGGGAAATGCCGAAGGAACCGAAGTCGCTAATTTGCATGCCGGTTGGCGTGGTTTAGCAGGTGGCATTATTGAAAATACAGTGACGGCTATGCAAAATCCTCCAACTTGGGCATGGTTAGGAGCTGCAATTAGTCAACCTTGTTTTGAAATTGGGGCTGAAGTAAAAGCTGCCTTTTGTGATAAATATCCAGAGTTGGAAACAGCTTTTGTTGAAGGCGTGGCTCCAAATAAATTTCATGCAGACTTATATGCTATTGCACGCTTTATTTTGCAAAGTCTAGGTGTGCAACAAGTTTTGGGCGGAGATCGATGCTCTTATCAACAGGATGAAGAGTATTTTTCTTATCGTCGTGATGCGAAGACAGGGCGTATGGCTACGTTTGTTTTTATGTAAGTTTTGATCACCGCCTTAAATGACTCTCTTATTTTATATTCATTAAAAAATAAGAGAGTTTTTTATTTAACTCCAAAATATTTCTATAGTATGCGGTAGTGAAAGCCTTATATTTCATATTTATAGATGAAGGTTTAGCAAGCGTTAATAAAATGATAAAATAGAAAAAATCGCTCAAAATTTTAAACTTATGTCTTTGCCTGAAAAACATCTCTCTATTGTCTACCACAGTCCATATGGTCATACCGCGAAAGTAGCTTCCGCTATTGCTGCTGGGGCAGAGGTGATGGGTGTAAAAGTACATTTAATGAATATTGAACATATTGATTGGGATGCACTTGATGCATCGCATGGTATTATTTTTGGTTCACCTACCTATATGGGAAGTATGACGGCCGACTTTAAAAAGTTTATGGACAGTACATCTAAACGTTGGAAAAATCGTTTATGGCAAGGCAAGCTTGCAGCTGGCTTTGCAAATTCAGGTGGGTTGAGTGGCGATAAACTAGCGGTTTTACAACAATTAAATATTTTTGCGATGCAACATGGCATGCTTTGGTCTGGGTTACCTTTGATGACTACAGGTCATAGTGAAAAAGATTTAAATCGATTATCGAGTTGTTTGGGTTTAATGACGCAGTCAGATAATGCACCTGTTGAAATTACTCCTCCACAAGGCGATTTAGATACGGCTAAATGGTTTGGCGAATATCTTGCTGGACTCTTATATAGATTAAATTAATAAAATTCAAAATGTAAAAAAAGCCTCTAAAACAAGAGGCTTTTTATTTAATTACTTATGAAATATACGAGCTTTATCACGCTGCCAATCGCGATCTTTTTCAGTCGCACGTTTGTCGTGAAGCTGTTTACCTTTCACAAGCGCGATTTCAAGTTTAACCAAGTGACCTTTCCAGTAACATGCCAAAGGAACACATGAGTAACCTTTTTGGTTAACTGAACCTGTTAGCTTTTCTAGTTCTCGGCGCGATAATAATAATTTACGTGTACGTGTAGCTTCAGGTACTACATGAGTAGATGCTGAAAGGAGCGGTTGAATTTGTGCACCAAATAAAAACGCTTCACCATTCTTAAAAATGACATAACTTTCTGTCAAACTCATGCGACCAGCACGTAAAGACTTTACTTCCCAACCTAGTAAAGACATACCAGCTTCAAATTTTTCTTCGATAAAATAATCATGGCGGGCACGTTTGTTTTGTGCGATGGTTCCGCCATTATGTTTTTTCACTACTGTCGCTTTCGCCATAATTCAAACTTCCACAATTATGCCTATTGTGCCGTAAACTGATGCTAAGGTGAAGTTTTTCCTGCACATCAATATTTCGCCTGATGTATAACTTTTGCTAAAATAGGTTCACAATACAATTAGAGTACTAGCGGATGTCTAAAACGCGTGTAATTTATCCTGGAACATTTGACCCCATCACGAATGGACACGTTGATTTAGTTACTAGAGCATCAAGAATGTTTGATGAGGTTGTAGTAGCAATTGCAATTGGACATCATAAAAACCCTTTGTTTAGTCTAGAAGAGAGAGTTGAACTGGCCCAAACTTCATTAAGCCATTTATCAAATGTTGAATTTGTCGGCTTTGATGGGCTGCTAGTTAATTTTTTCAAAGAGCAGAAGGCAACAGCAGTACTTCGTGGTTTAAGAGCAGTTTCTGATTTTGAATATGAATTTCAACTTGCCAATATGAACCGTCAACTTGACCCACATTTTGAAGCAGTATTTTTAACGCCATCTGAGCAGTATTCATTTATTTCTTCGACATTGATTCGGGAAATTGCTCGTTTAAAAGGGGATGTAACCAAGTTTGTTCCGCAAGCTGTGGTTGAGGCCTTTGAACGTAAACATCAACAAGGTTGGTAAAGTGTCGTTATATATCACCGATGAATGCATAAACTGTGATGTTTGTGAACCAGTTTGCCCAAATGAAGCTATTTTCATGGGTGAAGTGATTTACGAAATTCATCCAGATTTATGCACTGAATGCGTTGGTCATCATGACCAGCCGCAATGTCAGTTATTTTGTCCAGTAGACTGTATTCCTAAAGATCCGCAGCATGTGGAAACGGAAGAACAGCTATTAGACAAATATAAAAGATTAATTGCTCAAAAAAGCACAAGCAATTAGTAAATAAATTTGTTAATATGCGCCCCTGAGGTGAGCTGGATGGTCGCTGCTGTGGAGGTCTTCGTGACTGAAGCAGGGGAGGAAAGTCCGGGCTTCATAGGGCAGGGTGCCAGGTAACGCCTGGGCGGTGAAAGCCGACGGAAAGTGCAGCAGAGAGTAGACCGCCTCATTCGTGAGGTAAGGGTGAAAGGGTGCGGTAAGAGCGCACCGCGTGTCTGGTAACAGTTCACGGCATGGTAAACCCCACCAGAAGCAAGACCAAATAGGAATCCTGAGGTACGGCCCGTACTGGATTCGGGTAGGTCGCTTGAGCGTATGAGTGATTGTACGCCTAGAGGAATGACCATCCTCGACAGAACCCGGCTTATAGGCTCACTTCACCTCATTTTATTTAAAATTTTTCTTGACGTGCGTTAAAGAAGTTAAGATAATGCGCGCACAGTTTTCGGCTATGTAGCTCAGTTGGTTAGAGCACCGCACTCATAATGCGGGGGTCACAAGTTCAAGTCTCGTCATAGCCACCATTTTATAGACCACGCTCCTGCGTGGTCTTTTTTTATGCTCATTTTTTGATTAAACACAGTTTGTAAAGACCGACTTTATAGTTGTGGCATTGTTTGTCTAGACCAATTTCTTCATGTTCTTATAACACTTAACAAGGATGTTGAAGACATGAAAAGGTCATTATTATTTTTAGGAATTTTAAGTTTAACTGCGGGAGTAGAGGCTTCAGCGGCTGATTTGAGTTGGGGAGATCCAACTTTAGATTCGGGTCAATTTAAAGTGTCTGGCGCAGTACGTTCTCGTTATTTGCATAAAGATTATGTGGTTGATGCAAATGAAGGGTCCCAAAATGATGATTGGCGGTTAACTGATATTAAATTAGTATTAGGTTATGAAAATCCAGATTGGATTGCAGGTGCGGATGCCCGTTGTTATCAATATGATCGCTTGTGTGATGTGATTTTTCTAAAAAAAGCTTGGGTAGGTTATAAATTATCTGATCAGCAGAGAATCACGGCAGGTTTGCAACCCGTTGATTTTGGCTTTGGCGAATTTTGGGGAAGTAGCTATTACGAAACGCTTTTAAATACCGTTGGTTTAGAAGATATCGATAATCTGGGGATTAAATATAAATTTGCAGATGATAAATATAATTTGACCTTAGGTTTCTATCCAGCTGATGGAGGAAATTATAAGGGAACTTCAAAGGACTCAAGCAGATACAGTGGTAACTTTGTGGAAGCTGATGATTTAACCACAGGTACTAATATCGAAGAAAAGAATATGTGGATTGCTCGAGGATCTAGAAAATTTGAACTTGATAAAGCTCAAAAATTTTCGACCGAGTTAGGTGGTTCAGTTTGGTACTCTGATTTAGAAAATAAAAGAACTGATGAAGACGGTCATCGCAAATCATGGAACATTTTTGCTCAAACGCAATATCAGGCATGGCAATGGATGTTTTTAGCTGGTAAGCAAGATGTGACGAATGGGGATGATTTATTGCCAAATAGCTCAACCATTGGAGCATTTGATTATCCATATCAAGTTGCCAATAAAGGTAAATATTTGGTTAATGAAATTAACTATACCTTTGCTAAGCCATTCCACAAACTTGAAAATATTAAGCCTTATATTTCTCATAGCCGCTTTTTTAAAGACGAGAATGGCTATAAAGATTCTGAACGCTTAATAGCAGGGGTTTATTTTAATTACAAAGCCATTGGTATTCAGGGGGAATATATTATGAGTAAAAACGATCCAATGGTTGGTGGTGGGGCTGATGGCCTTGCACAAGGTAGTAGTAATGATTGGGATAAATTATTTTATCTTTCAATTGGGTACTATTTTTAAAATTTAAAAGCAATTTATTGCCCTAAGTGAACAGGCATCGCTTAGGGCTTTTTTTATAGGAGGACTTTTTCTGGCGGTGGTTCTCGTTTAACTGCCGGAGAAATGAGTTGTCCTCGGGTTAGGTTTTGAATGTGCTGTAAACGATTGAGCAATTCGTTTTGAATAAACAAAATACAGGTTTGTAATTTAGATGAGCTTTTGAGTCGTGATGGATAAACCGCCCATATATCTGCATCTTGCCAATATTCAGGCAAAATATGCTGGAGTTGACCTGTAATTAATTCATCTGCTACATCCCAAATTGAACGGAAAATAATGCCATGACCTTCTATAACAAGCTGATGAATAATTTCGCCGTTGTTAGAAACAAAGCGTGGTTTGATATGTACTGCGACATCTTCAGAGGCATGCCTAAATTTCCATAAAACTGAAGATTGATCGCGTTCACTAATCGTTAAGCAATCATGTGACTGCAAGTCTTCAATACAGTCCGGTACTCCGTGTTTAAGTAAATAACTTGGCGCCGCACACAAAATTCTAAAATTAGACGCCAGCTTCTTCGCAATCATATTCGGTGCGATTTCATTACCAATTCTAATGTCCAAATCAATACTGTGTTGAATCAGGTCTTTGGTATTGTCGATGGTGTCAAAATGAATTTGAAGCTTTGGATAGAGCATCATTAATTTAGACAGAATCGGTGCGATATGTTTTCTGCCAAAACCAAAGCTACTAATAATATCCATACGACCCGTAGGTGTACTCAGTGGGTTATTCACCAGTTCGCATACTTCATCAAATTCTTCAAGAATATTTGAAACTCTTTCAAGGATGAGTTTGCCATCTTCTGTCAGACTAACGTGACGCGTACTGCGATGAAAAAGTTTGCAGCTCAACGTGTTTTCTAAAATATTAATTCGCTTGCTAATAAAAGCTGGCGAAGTCCCGAGTTCCTCAGCAGATTCGACAAAACTTTTTAGTTTGGCGACTGTGCAAAAAACCTTTAAATCCGATAGGTTAGGTAGATTATTCACGATCCGTGTCCATTGGAGTGATAGTTCTGTTGTTGATCATTTTTGCTTAAAACATCATGTTTAAGCCATACAAGGATATTAGTCGAAGGTGTGAAGGAAGCTTATGGCAAAAAGATATAAAGTTGCCACGATTGCAGGCGATGGCATTGGTTTAGAAGTTCTACCAGAAGGCATTAAGGTTGTAAAGGCAGCAGCAGAGAAGTACGGCATTGAGCTTCAGTTAGATGCATTTGAATGGGCAAGCTGCGATTACTACCTTGAGCACGGCAAAATGATGCCAGATGACTGGTTTGAAACTTTGCAGGGCTACGATGCAATTTATTTTGGTGCTGTAGGCTGGCCAGATAAAGTACCTGACCATATTTCACTTTGGGAGTCGCTACTCCAGTTCCGTCGTGGTTTTGACCAATATGTGAATTTACGTCCAGTGCGCTTAATGTCGGGTGTTAAATGTCCCTTAGTAGGTAAAAAACCGGGCGACATCGACTTTTACGTGGTCCGTGAAAACAGTGAAGGTGAATATTCAGCTATTGGTGGTAAGGCTTTTGAAGGAACAGATCGAGAGTTTGTTTTACAAGAAGCTGTATTTACACGTCATGGCGTAGATCGCATTTTGCGTTATGCATTTGAGTTTGCAAATCAGCGTGATGCGAAAAAACTTACCGCAGCGACCAAGTCAAATGGTATTGCCGTTAGCATGCCGTACTGGGATGAGCGTGTTGATGCGATGGCAAAACAATATCCACAAATTCAGGCCGATAAACAGCACGTTGATATTTTAGCAGCTCGTTTTGTTTTACAACCTGAACGCTTTGATGTGGTTGTAGCATCGAATTTATTCGGCGACATTCTTTCCGATTTAGGACCTGCATGTACGGGAACTATAGGTTTAGCGGCTTCGGCAAATTTAAACCCAGAAAGGAAATTCCCATCATTGTTTGAACCGGTCCATGGTTCAGCACCAGATATTTACGGTAAACAAATTGCCAACCCAATCGCTGCGATTTGGTCGGGTGCCATGATGTTCGAGTTCTTTGGTGAAGAAGACGAGCGTTGCATCCAAGCAGGTCAGGACATTATGCAGGCGATTGAGCATGTATTAATTAATGGGCCAAAGACAGCCGATATTGGTGGTCAGGCAAAAACTTATGAGGTAGGAGATGCAATTGCATCGTGTGTAGCCCAAATTAAAATGGACGTGTTCGCTATGGAATAACGCCATCCAAAAATGGATGTATGGATATGGATAATCAAAACACAAAAATTTATACGGATAAAGTTCTTGCCGTAACCAGTTTACTGTTTGTATTTATTTCAGTTGCTGGTTTGGCGATTTATTCGCAAGAGTCGATAAAGATTGCTGCAACATGGATGCAGTGGACGACATCGGTATTTACAACTCCAGTATTACTGTTTGCTTTTTTAGCCATTATTTTTACTTTTGGTCTAGCTTTTAGTAAATACGGCAAAATCAAACTAGGTGAAGGGAAACCTCAATACACCACGATGTCATGGATTTTTATGTTCATCTTGTCTGGTATTGGGTCTTCTACATTGTACTGGGGCTTTTTGGACTGGGCCTACTATTATCAAACTCCGGGTTTGAGCTTACCGCCTGAGTCAGCAGAAGCATTGAAATATAGCGTGGCTTATTCATTTTTTCACTCAGGTTTAAGTGCATGGGCAATTTATGCTTTGGCATCAATTTCTTTGTGCTACAGCTACCATGTGAGAAAAAACAAAGGCTTAAGTTTAGCTTCTGTAATTGAGGCTGTAACAGGCTTTAAATCAACCGGTGTGGTTGGGCGTTTAGTCGACTTAATGTTCTTGCTTTGCATGTTTGGTGCATTAACGATTTCGCTTGTACTCACTGCCGTGACATTTACCAATATTTTGTCTCAGCTCACGGGTATTCCAAATACCTTTATGACCAAAGTCATCATTATTTTGGGTGTTTCGGTTCTGTTTGCACTTAGTTCGTATGTAGGTATGGATAAAGGCATGCAGCGTTTAAGCCACATGGTGTGCTTGGGTGTAGTGCTGTTTGCAATTTATGTACTTTGCTTTGGTCCGACTCAATTCATTTTGAATAATTCATTAATGAGTTTTGGGTTAATGGCAACCAACTTTGTTGACATGAGCTTGTTTACCGACCCAATGGGCGATGGCAAGTTTACTCGTGAATGGACTGTATTTTATTGGTTGTGGTGGATTTCATATGCACCCGGTGTGGCACTGTTCGTAACGCGTGTTTCTAAAGGCCGTACTATTAAAGAAGTGATCTTTGCCATGGTAATTGGCGGTAGTGTTGGTCTTTGGTTCATCTTTGGTGTGTTTGAAAACTACAGCGTTTATAGCTTTATTCATGGGGCTGTAAATGTGCCACAAATCTTAAGCCAACAAGGTGGTGAGGTTGCGATTGGTCAATTGCTCAGCCTGTTACCTGCTGGAAAACTCATGATGTGGATTTTCCTAGGCATCATGGTGGTATTCTTGGCAGCACATATGGATGCGGTCGGATATGCGGTTTCAGCAACATGTACACGAGGTTTAAGTGAAGGGCAAGATCCATCACCAAATGCCCGTTTGTTCTGGTGTGTCATGCTGACTTTGGTTCCAATTGCCATGATCTTTAGTAAAGCACCGTTAGACACCATGAAAACTGCAACCATTGTTACAGCTTTACCATTCATCGTGATTATTCTGATTCAAACCTATGGCTTAGTGAAATGGCTGATTCAGGATTATGCCAAAGTTCCATCGCATTTAATTGAGCAACAAGGTTATGATGATGCGGAAATTGGTTTAAACCAGTCTCAAGATGAACATGCAAAACGGATGCAGCTTGAGCTTGCAAGCTCAATCAAACTGGACAGAAAAACCAGCTAGAGGGAACGGTAATGACGACACGTGAACAGACTACTTATGCCTTAAGTGAAGAAATGCAAAGTCTAGTGTACTGGAGCAGCATTTATTCACCAGCAGATGCAGGTATTGACTCAGTTCGTGCAGCATATGACGCAATGTGTCGACACTATACTTTGCCTCGTGATGGCAAGATCGAAGTCGAAGATCGAGTTGTTGCAAATGCAGAGCATTCAGTACCTATTCGCATCTATTCACCAAAAACTAAAGGACCTGAAGCTGGTTGGCCATGTGTGTTGTATTTACATGGTGGTGGTTGGATGGTGGGTGGGCTCGATTCACATGAGTTTATTACCAGTTATTTATGTCAGGACTTAAATGCAGTTGTCATTGGTGTGGATTACCGCATGGCACCAGAGCACCGCTTTCCAGTAGCTTTTGAAGATTGTTTAGCAGTCTATCAATGGCTTAAACAGCATGGTTTTGATTGGCAAATAGATAGTGAAAATATCGTTCTAGCAGGCGATAGCGCTGGGGGTAATTTAGCAGCAGCCCTTGCAGTGCATCTACAGCATAGTGGTTTGCAAGCTCAAGGGCTGGCATTGGTTTATCCATGTTTAACGACAGCATTTGATACCCCAGCCGTGCAAAAGCACGCCCATGCGCCGTTGTTAACGGCTGAAGATATGCATTTTTATTTAAAGGAATATGCACCGAATTCACAAGATTGGCAGGATTTACGTCTAGCACCTTTATTGGCAACTGATTTTTCAGATATGCCTGCCAGTTTTGTAGCCGTTGCAGAGTATGACCCTTTAAGTGATGACGGTTATTTCCTTACCCAAAAATTGCAACAAGCAGGTATCCCGAGCGAGTTCCATTTAGGCAAAGGTTTATTACATGGCAGTTTACGTCTCATGCGTGACTGCCCAGAAGTTCAACAGTTATATCAAAACATGCTTGGTGCGATACGTCGCATGTTTGGCAGTGTCGAAAAGACATCAATTTAATATCGAGTCATTTGGACGAAAAGAATTTAATGGAGTAAAAACATGAGTGCAGTTGAAAAATTACCTGAAGATTTTTGTGCAAACCCAGATGTTGCATGGACTTTTCCTAAAGTTTTCTATACTTCATCGCAAGTTTTTGAGCATGAGAAAGAAGCAATCTTTGCTAAAAGCTGGATTTGTGTTGCACATGGCAGTGAATTGGCACAACCGAATGATTATATTACCCGTAAAGTAATTGGTGAAAATATTGTCATCATTCGTGGTAAAGATAGCGTTTTACGTGCGTTTTATAATGTATGTCCGCACCGTGGTCATGAACTTTTAAGTGGCAGTGGTAAAGCAAAAAATGTAATTACTTGTCCATATCATGCTTGGACTTTTAAGCTAGATGGTAGCTTAGCTTTGGCACGTAATTGTGATCATGTTGAATCTTTCGATAAAGAAAACTCAAGCATGGTGCCTTTAAAAGTCGAGGAATATGCAGGCTTTGTTTTCATTAATATGGATGAAAATGCGACATGCGTAGAAGACCAACTTCCGGAATTTGCTGAACGTTTAAATCAAGCATGTAGTGTAATTAAAGATTTAAAACTGGCAGCACGTTTTGTGACAGAAACTCCAGCAAACTGGAAAGTGATTGTTGATAACTATCTAGAATGTTACCACTGTGGGCCTGCACATCCTGGTTTTGCTGATTCGGTACAAGTTGATAAATATTGGCATACCACACATCAAAACTGGACATTGCAATATGGCTTTGCTCGTTCATCAGAGAAATCATTCAAGCTTGATCCATCAGTAACAGATCCTGAATTTCATGGTTTCTGGACTTGGCCTTGTACCATGTTCAACGTACCACCGGGCAGCAATTTCATGACTGTGATCTATGAGTTCCCAGTTGATGCAGAAACGACTTTGCAGCATTACGATATTTACTTCACCAACGAAGAACTTACTCAAGATCAAAAAGATTTGATTGAGTGGTATCGCAATGTATTCCGTCCTGAAGATTTGAACTTGGTCGAAAGCGTACAACGTGGTTTGAAATCACGTGGTTATCGTGGTCAGGGCCGTATCATGACGGATAAACAACGCTCTGGAATTAGTGAGCATGGTATTGCTTACTTCCAGCATTTAGTGGCGCAGCATCACAAATAAAACAAATGGATTTATTCAGGTGTAAAGATGACTTACACCTGATTCTTCAGTTAGGAAGATGATATGTCGAGTTTACAAAGTACTGAATTATTTCAGCAACAAGCCTATATTAACGGGCAATGGCTAGCTGCACAGTCAAATGCAACGGTTCCGGTGAGTAACCCTGCAACAGGCGAAGAAATTGGCACAATTCCAAATATGGGAGCGGTTGAGGCGACTCAAGCAGTTGAGGCTGCTTATACGGCTTTACAAAGTTGGAAAGCTTTAACTGCCCAAAACCGTGCAGATATTTTATTAGCTTGGTACAAACTGGTTCTCGATCATACCGATGAACTTGCTTTAATCATGACCATTGAACAAGGTAAACCTTTGGCAGAAGCGAAAGGTGAGGTGCGTTATGCTGCATCATTTATTCAATGGTTTGCCGAAGAAGGCAAACGTATTTATGGTGATGTAATTCCAACCGTAAATAACCAGCAGCGTTTTATTATTAGTAAAGAACCTGTTGGTGTGGTGGCTGCAATTACGCCGTGGAATTTTCCAATTGCTATGATTACGCGTAAAGCAGCACCAGCTTTAGCAGCGGGTTGTACGATAGTGATTAAGCCAGCGAATGAAACGCCTTACTGTGCTTTAGCGATTGCGAAACTTGCCGAAAAAGCAGGTATTCCAGCTGGTGTGATTAATATTGTTACTGGTAAATCTCAAGAAATTGGTTCGGTATTTACTTCACATGAAAAAGTGAAAAAATTAACCTTTACTGGCTCAACTCCAGTAGGTCGCCTACTGATGCAGCAGTGTTCAAGCACCATTAAAAAATTAGCGCTTGAGTTAGGCGGTAATGCTCCTCTGATTGTCTTTGATGATGCCGATTTAGATAAAGCTGTACAAGGTGCGATTTTTGCAAAGTTCCGTAATGCGGGCCAGACCTGTGTTTGTGCTAACCGCATTTATGTCCACGACAATATTTATCAAGCTTTTGCCGAGAAGTTTGTACAAGAAGTACAAAAGTTTAAAGTCGGTAATGGACTTGAAGATGGCGTGCAAATTGGCCCATTAATTAATGAAAAGGCTGTTTTGAAAGCACAGCAGTTGATTGATGATGCAGTTAGTAAAGGCGCTAAAGTCGCTTGTGGTGGCAAACAGCATGCTTTAGGGCAAACCTTTTATGAACCATCTGTTTTAACTAACGTTGATCGTACGATGGAAATTGTCCAAGAGGAAATTTTTGGTCCAGTTGCACCCCTCATTCGCTTTACTGATGAGGCTGATGTTGTTGCTCAAGCAAATGACACCATCTTTGGTTTGGCTGCTTATGTTTATAGTGAAAATATCTCACGTTTATGGCGAGTATCAGAACAGCTTGAATATGGAATGGTCGGTATGAATGCTACAGCAATTTCAAATGAAGTTGTACCATTTGGCGGTGTGAAACAATCAGGTGTTGGGCGTGAAGGCTCAAAGTATGGTCTTGAAGAATTCATGACCATTAAATACATGTGTTTAGGGCTTTAAGGATAAGCCCTAACAACAAGAATATGCGGTAAAAGAAGGATTCTAATATGGCTAATCATTATGAAATGTTCCCAGCGGTTGTTACTCAAGTGGAACAGCTAACCCCTTTAATCAAACGGTTTACGTTCAAACGTCAAGATGGGCAGAACTTTCCTCGATTTAGTGGGGGAAGCCATATTATTGTCAAAATGAATGAACAACTTTCAAATGCGTATTCACTAATGAGCTGTACGCAAGATTTATCGACTTATCAAGTCTGTGTTCGTAAGGATGTAGAAGGTAAGGGCGGTTCAGTTTTTATGCATGATCAATGCAATGAAGGCTGTGAAATCCAGATTTCAGAACCAAAAAATTTATTTCCATTAGCTGAAACAGGGAATAAACATATTCTAATTGCAGGTGGAATTGGCATTACACCATTCTTACCTCAAATGGATGAGCTTGCAGCGCGTGGTGCTGAGTATGAACTACATTATGCTTATCGCTCACCTGAACATGCGGCCTTGTTAGATGAGTTAAAGCAGAAACATGCAGAACATGTGTTTAGTTATGTTGACTCAGAAGGTTGCTCATTAAATCTGGATGAACTGCTTTCATCACAACCTAAAGGCACACATGTCTATGTTTGTGGGCCGAAACCCATGATTGATGCTGTGATTGATTGTTGTAACAAGCATCGTTACCGCGATGAATACATTCACTGGGAACAATTTGCCTCAACAGTTCCTGAAGATGGTGAAGCATTTACGGTGGTACTTGCTAAGTCTAATCAAGAAATTGAAGTACAAAGTAACCAGACGATTTTACAAGCCATCGAAACATTAAATATTGATGTGGAATGTCTATGCCGAGAAGGGGTTTGTGGTACATGTGAAACTGCTATTTTAGAAGGCGAAGCAGAGCATTTCGATCAATACTTAAGTGATGCCGAAAAGGCTTCACAAAAGAGCATGATGATTTGTGTATCAAGAGCTAAAGGTAAGAAACTGGTATTAGATCTTTAATATATTTCTGTGGACGATCAATTGCTTAAAGTATAAGTTTGCTAAAAAACGAACAAATAATGATGATCTGAATCTTATTTGTTCAATTGATGGACATTAAGGGTTTTTACCTATTGACCTGCTATATATAACTATAGATAATGCGCACACAGTTTACGGCTATGTAGCTCAGTTGGTTAGAGCACCGCACTCATAATGCGGGGGTCACAAGTTCAAGTCTCGTCATAGCCACCATTTTAAAAACCACGCTCCTGCGTGGTTTCTTTTTATCTACTTCTTACTCATTGAAATGTTTTTCAATTATATCGAGTGTTTTTGAGCTTTGATAAAAAGGAGCTAGTAGTGCTTGAAGTAACGGTTCTAAAATACCGTGCTCATTGAAGGCATCCATAACCTTCGGATAAAAACGTAAAGCTTCTGTTTGTAAGTCGCTTTCGGTTAAACCAATTTCACTTAATACTTCAAATAAACTTTGGTCTTTATAAAAATCATAAAAAACTTCAACGCCATACAAAATAAGATCTTGCATAAATTCTGATTGACGTAATTCTTTCCAGTATTCGTATATTAAAACAAAGAACTCTTCAACATCGAGAGGAGTGAGTTGTTTCATAAACTCATACATTTTTTTATGTCTGATATCTTCCCAAACATGACGCACTAGACTTTCTAAATCTTCACTCGATAAAAGACTTAATTCTGTAAGTTGCTCGTGAATAAAACTGGCAATCCAGGTTTCAAGTTTATGCTCAAGACGTTGCTGCTGCAAAAAGGAAAATTTTTTGAGTTTATGTTGCCATTCAAAATGATAGTCATCCACTCTAGAGGCAGTTAGAAGTTTTGGTAATTTTTGTTCTAGAGTCGAGGTTGCAATATATTGGCAAAGCTGTTGTACAGAAGGGCTAGTTCTTAAAAACTGGTTGAGATAATGAGGAATATGTTCCATTTCCAAAAATTTGGAGAGCCACATTTCAAATTGGTGGTCAGAGACCAAATCTTGTAACTGAATTGGCGATTTCATCGCAGATAAATAAATACGCTGCGCGATTTCCCCAATAAACTCAAGTAAACCAGCACCTAGCTGCATTTCAAAAGCATAGCGTTTCACAACGGCTTGTAGTTGCTCTAAATCAACAACTTCATGAAGCTTGATTTCGTCAGCATGTTGCATAAACAACTGAATGAATTGCTGGAAATAAATAGGTGAGTTTTCTATAGATAATTGTTTTTTGAAAAATTCCACCTGCTCAAGCAAAAGTGCTTGAGCAAGTGCTGTAGTTTTTGATGAGTTTTTCTGCTCAGTCATTCGCTGTCCAACCGTTGACAATCGGATAACGTCGTTCGCGACTAAATGCACGAGAGGTAATTCTCGGGCCAATCGCACCTTGACGACGTTTGTATTCATTACGATCAACTAAACGGATGACTTTTTCAACAACTTCTTTATCAAAACCTTTGGCAATAATATCGGCCTGACTTAAATCTTCTTCAATGTATGCGTAAAGGATGGCATCCAATACATCATAAGCTGGTAAAGAGTCTTGGTCTTTTTGATCTGGGCGAAGTTCTGCAGAAGGTGGGCGGGTAATCACACGCTCAGGAATCACAGGGGTTTCGCTTAAGCTGTTACGGTATTTTGCTAATTCAAATACGATAGTTTTATAAACATCTTTTAGAACAGCAAAGCCACCAACCATATCGCCATAAAGCGTACAGTAGCCAACTGAAAGTTCAGATTTATTCCCTGTAGCAAGGACTAAATTACCAAATTTGTTTGATAAGCCCATAAGCAATGTGCCACGAGCACGCGCTTGTAAATTTTCTTCAGTTGCGTCAGCTGGTGAATTACCAAAGAAAGGATACAAGGTTTGCATGAAGCTATTTACGATTGAGTGAATTTCAGCAATACCGAAAGTCACACCCATACGGCGAGCTTGTTCAGCCGCATCTTCTACACTAATTTGAGAAGTATAAGTGTAAGGCATCATTACAGCTTGCACTTTTTCTGCACCGATTGCATCAACAGCAATCGCAAGTGTAAGGGCAGAGTCGATACCACCAGAAAGACCCAAAATCACACCAGGAAAGCCTGAGCGCTCTACATAGTCACGAGTTGCCATGACTAAACCTTGATAGATTTCTGCAAAGGTTTCTAAAGCAGGAGCAGACTCAGTGACTTTATATAACTTTGTATCACGATCAAATTCAGCAATATAAATGTCTTCTTTAAAGCTCGGTGCTTGTAAGGCAATTTCACCATTTTGATTGCTAACAAAACTTGTGCCATCAAAAATTAAATCATCTTGTCCACCTACTTGGTTAACATAAACAATATTTAGATGAAGTTGTTTTGCAAGTTCACTTAAGGTCTGTATACGGTGTTGTGGTTTGCCGACTTCATATGGTGATGAGTTGAGTACAAGAGCAGTATCAACATTTAATTGGCTTAACTGTTTTACAGTATTAATTGACCAGATATCTTCACAAATTAATACACCAAACTTATGCCCAAGATATTCAAAAACTAAGTGCTGATGGCCTTTTTGGAAATAGCGTTTTTCATCAAAGACGCCATAGTTTGGTAAATTGTGTTTGTTAAAAACACCCAAAACCTGACCGTCTTTCATGACAGCAGCAGAATTATAACGTTGACCATCTTCTGCCTGGTTTACAAATCCGAAAACCATAACAATATCTTTAACTTCGGCAAGTTGCGCAAAAGCCTTTTGCATACGTTTATTTAAATTTGGACGTAACAATAAGTCTTCAGCTGGATAACCAATAACAGAAAGTTCGGGAAAAATAATCAGGTCAGCGTCTTGTTTTTTCGCCTGATTTACTTGCTCAATCATCTTTTGGGTGTTTGAGTCAATATTGCCAATATGCGGAGAAAACTGAGCAAGGGCAACTTTAAAACTTTTCATTCAAACCTAATCCTAGATCATAACGAATATAGATACACATAGCGTTGATTTTTATGGATATAATTTTTCAACGATGTGTATGGTACGATAGTAAACAATTAAAATAGTAAACAAAAATGTCAAGATCAATAATATATACCAATCCCATATTTTCTGCGTAAAAATAACGAGATTTTCTGTGTAGAATAGAAACACGCTTCATTATTTTTATTGTTTGTATACTGCCTTATCACAAGCTAATTTGGAATAAGGCTGTTCTATTTTTTTCAATAATTTGAATTGAATAAGCGTAATTTTATAGTTTAGATAAGTATTTCTGATTTATAAGAATTCTCATTTACATCAGGCAAAAAATGTTACGTTTAAAGCAACATGGATTATTTAGTTACAAATGAAGCTGAGGTGAACAGATAATATTCGGGATTTTTCCTGTGCAAATGTCACGAGCAATTTCGCCTTGCTGTTCAATATTATAAGTACTAAATGCCTTGTCAGGGTGATAGGTATATTTGTAGGGGTTGTAACTTTTAAGGCTGAGGTAATAGGCTGATTGTAGTAAGGCACCTTTAAGTAGGACATGAATACCTTTTTGATATTGCATGACGTGTGTGAGTTCATGGATAAAAATACCCTGCATAAACTTAGACTCTAGAGCATAATTTTCGCTGTAATCAGAAGGATTGACATAAATATTACCATTTGGGGCCATAAAAATACCGCAAGACTGCCAAGGGAGATAGCGAGTAGCAATAATTTTAGGTTGTTCACAATCGAGCAGATCGCCGAAGACCATTTGAGCTAATAGTTTTTCTTGAGGAGTCAAATACCTAATCGGGTAGTTTTTTAAGTGACGGAAAATAAAAAGTGTAAGAAGAATAAATGGTGTATGGATTAAGCGTTTAAGCACATTAAAAGTTAGCATAGCTTTGCCATTAGATGAGTTCATCTATTTGTTTAGCATAGTATAGATCATGTGTTGCTAAATAAAGAGCCATGGCTATTCATTAATTTTATAGTTCTGTTTTCATAAAACTTTAAATGAATTTCATATTTTTATTATTGTGAATACAAGACTTCTTAGAGAAGAAAAGCAAAAGCCCCAGTTAGAACTGAGGCTTTACAACAACTAGAATCACAACAGCAAATAAAATTAAGGTTGGCATTTCATTAAAAAAACGCCAGAACTTATGTGATTTATAGTGAGCATTTCCGATGAGCTTTTTACGATAATAGCCACATACCAAATGATAAATCACCAATAAAGCCACTAATCCAACTTTGAGGTAAAACCATGTGGCTTGATGATAATGTCGAGTTGCATCACCCCATTCTACAAGGAAATGGGCGGTAATTAATGTAGCAATCATCGAAGGCCACATAATTCCTCGATACAACTTGCGTTCCATTACCTCAAAGCGTTGATGACTTGCAGCATCTTCACTCATAGCATGATAAACATATAGACGTGGTAAGTAGAACAAAGCTGCGAACCAACAAACCACGGCAATAATATGTAATGCTTTTACCCACAAAAAAGCATCAGAAGGTGCATCCATCGATAATCCTAGGTGGGATTATGCATCCCACTTCTTGAAAATAAGGCAAGCGTTAACACCGCCAAAGCCAAAACTGTTACTCATTACAGTATTCAATTTTGCATCACGTTTTTCAAGTACGATATCAAAAGGTTTTGCGCCTTCATCAAGCTCAGTTACGTTGATGTTTGGTGCAATAAAGTCATTCTGCATCATTAGCACAGAGTAAATAGCTTCTTGTACACCAGCGGCGCCCAAGCTATGGCCAGTCATAGATTTGGTCGAGCTAAGAGGAGGTACATTACCTTCACCAAATGCACGCTCCATTGCTTTAAGTTCTGTAATGTCACCAGCTGGAGTAGAAGTACCATGTGTATTTACATAGTCAATTTTTTCTACGCCATGTTGCTTAGCTTCTTCAAGTGCCATTAATACACAACGTGTAGCACCTTCACCGCTTGGAGCAACCATGTCTGCGCCATCACTGTTCGCAGCATAACCAACGACTTCAGCTAAAATATTTGCACCACGAGCTTGTGCGTGTTCAAGTGATTCAAGTACTACGAAACCGCCACCGCCAGCAATAACGAAGCCGTCACGGTCTGCTGAATATGGGCGAGATGCTGTTTCTGGAGAGTCGTTATATTTCGAGCAAAGTGCGCCCATTGCATCAAACAATAAACTTTGAGACCAGTGATCTTCTTCACCGCCACCAGCAAGCATAAGGTCTTGCTTGCCAAGTTGAATTAAGTTGTATGCATAACCAATTGCATCTGCAGAAGTTGCGCAAGCACTTGTAATAGTATGTGAAATACCTTGTAGTTTAAATGCAACACCTACGTTAGCAGTAATGGTGTTTGACATATTACGCGGTACAAAGAATGGACCCACTTTACGTGCGCCTTTAGTCTCTAATAATTCTGTCATTTCAACAACAGAAGCAGTTGAGCCACCACCTGATCCACCTGCAATACCATAACGTGGATTACCAGCAAGTTGTTCAGGAGTAAGTCCTGCATGTTCAACTGCAGCTACAGCAGCGTTGTATGCATACATCGCACATACGCCCATGAAGCGTTTTAATTTACGGTCGATATTATCAAAGTCTTGTTCTGCAGCAGCGCTGACATGACTTTTGAAATTAAGTTCAGCATAAGTTGGGTTAAAACGTGTCCCGGAGATTCCATTTTGAAGTGAGTGAGTAACTGCTTCTAAAGAGTTACCGATACATGAGTTAATACCCATACCAGTGATTACAACACGTTTCATCTACAGGTCCCTTTATGGTGATATATAAGAGTCTATCGTGTTCAACAGCTATGAAAATGAATAGGAGAATATAGCTGTAAGAAAACGAGACCAATGTTTTTCGTTGTGAACATGATAGCAGAAAGGATTTTTATTTCTTATGGCAAATCTTTATGACAATTTTACATTTAAAAAAAATAACCAAATACATAGTATGTTGCATGTAGGGTTAACTAAAATACACACTTTCAAGTTGAGATAAATCCACATTCCACCTAGTATTTATCTCTAATTAGATAAATTAAAAAATCGAGGTACTTGATGACAAAATTTAATAATAATCAATCTGACAATTTGTTTTCTCAGGTCTTCGGAGTGGCTAAAAAGCTCAGTTCTACAGGATTGAGTATTTTACAACAGAACCAATCAGGTGATGTAAGTAAGGTTGTTGAACCAATCCCAACTGGTAAAACTGTTGAAGGTAAATCACGAACAAAAAGCCCATTTGAAGTTGAGCAATATGAAAGTCCTCAACAAATGCTACGAGAGCATTTACCAAAAGTCACACGTCAGGTGTTTGGGCGCCATTTCAAAAAAGTAAACGGCGTTGCTACATTTCTTTCACCTGATTGGGACGAAAAAATCTCAGGCCATTTATTTAACTGGTTAAATGACTTTAGTTCAAAAAGTACCTTAACTGAAAAAATCCTAGAAGAAGCGGGTGCTAAAGATTTATTTGAATTAACTAAAGACACAGGACGCTCTCAACGTTTAAGTCAGGCACTTATTGAACAAAACAAGCTCATTGCGACTGTACAAGGTGCAATTACAGGTGTATCAGGTGTCGTTGGTGCGGCTGTAGATATCCCAGTTTCATTAGTTTTGGTTTTAAGAACTATTTATCAGACAGGAAGATCACATGGCTTTGATTTATTGGAAGCTACTGATCAAGATGTTGTCGAGTTTATTTTTAAAGAAGTTGATATTAGCCTGATTGCTGAGAAGCAAACCCTGTTGTTGGCTTTAAAAACATTAAGAAATATGTTGGAAACACAAGATATTCATCAATTTCAGCAAGTGCTAGGTTCAACCACAGATATAGAGACTCTAAAGAACTGGTTGGTAGATGAAGATGGGGAGTTCAAATGGGAATGGTTGAATCGTATTCCGAAACTCTCAGCTTTTGGGAAATTTACCCCAATTGCAGGTGCGGTTTTAAGCGCAGTGTATAGTTGGAAGCTGCAAGAAGATGTGGGGCATAAAGCTCAAGCAATTTTTGGAGCGGCAAGACATTATTTAAATGAACACCCTAGCGAGCATTTATCTCCGCTGCAAGCCTATTATGCTGCGGTTACACTCATTCAAAAAGCAAGTCCAAGACTTTTAAATATAGGTGAAGATGGTAATATTCATTCTGCTCATCATCATAAAGTAGAAAATCATGAGGTGATTTCAAAAGTTTCTATTGTGTTAAAGCCTACGGAACGCGAAAAGAGTGAAGAAAAAATTCAGGAAAATGTTCATCAAGGTTTAGAACAACTTGCTGACAAACATGTGACAGAACATGAGCATACTGAGCAAAAACCTGCTTTAACACCAGAGGATGATGACGAGATATTGGAAGATAAAAAATACTCTTAACAATACACTTACAAAGTAGAAGTTTAAAAATTGAAAATAGACTCTATTTAAATTTGTAAATCGTCCTATCAAACATTGATATGGTCAACATTTGGTAAGTATTGCCGTGTTGACCATTTTTGCATCTTGGCTTACAATTATGTGCCCTTAAAAAGAGGTATTTTCTTTTTAAGGTTTTTTAATAACGGGAGAATTGCCATATGGCAACAACGAATCAGTTGATCCGTAAGGGTCGTACGACTTTGGTTGAAAAATCCAAAGTTCCTGCGTTGAAGGCTTGTCCACAACGTCGTGGTGTTTGTACACGTGTTTATACAACTACACCTAAAAAACCTAACTCAGCTATGCGTAAGGTTTGCCGTGTTCGCTTAACTTCAGGTTTTGAAGTATCTAGCTACATCGGTGGTGAAGGCCATAACTTACAAGAGCACAGTGTTGTTCTTATCCGTGGTGGTCGTGTTAAAGACTTACCGGGTGTACGTTACCATACCGTTCGTGGTTCATTAGACTGTGCTGGTGTTAAAGATCGTAATCAATCACGTTCTAAATACGGTACTAAGCGTCCTAAGAAGTAATTCTAGGAAACTAGTCGAATAAGCCCTTTAGCGTTTCGCTTGTTTGAATTCTTCATAGATTTGTAATTCAAGCGACGTATAGTAAGGCCAGCGTCGTGTACATGACACTTGTACAAACTGCTGGATCATCCTGAAGTGTCATATTATTAGGTGTATTAAAATGCCAAGACGTCGCGTAGTCGCTGCTCGTGAGATCCTTCCAGATCCAAAATTTAGCAGCCAAACAATCGCTAAATTCATGAACCACGTAATGCAAGATGGTAAAAAATCTATTGCAGAAAGTATCGTTTACGGTGCTTTAGAACGCGTTCAAGAAAAAAATAAAGTAGACCCAGTTGAATTTTTCGAGACTACTCTTGAAAAAGTTCGTCCTATGGTTGAAGTAAAAGCACGCCGTGTTGGTGGTGCTACTTATCAAGTACCTATGGAAGTACGCCCATCCCGTCGTACTGCCTTAGCTATGCGTTGGTTAGTAGATGCTGCTGCTAAGCGTTCTGAAAAAACGATGGCTTTACGTCTTGCTGGTGAGTTGCTTGATGCAGCTGAAGGTAAAGGTGCAGCAATCAAAAAACGTGAAGATGTGCACCGTATGGCTGAAGCTAACAAAGCCTTCTCTCACTACCGTTTCTAAGCGGATAAAACAGGCCTTATTCAGGAGAATATTCATGCGTACAGCAGCTCGATTCAACATCGCTCTCTATCAAAGTGGGGGCTTTGCAGGTATTTAAGTTGCCTGTTTGGATATTCGCGCGCATCAATTTAATTGGTGCGTCCTGTTTTAAATATAACATTTAGGAATGTAGACATCATGGCTCGCCAAACCCCAATTACTCGTTACCGTAACATCGGTATTTCTGCGCACATTGACGCAGGTAAAACAACTACAACTGAACGTATTTTGTTCTACACAGGTGTATCTCACAAAATTGGTGAAGTACACGACGGTGCAGCAACAATGGACTGGATGGAACAAGAGCAAGAGCGTGGTATTACAATTACCTCTGCTGCTACAACTTGTTTCTGGTCTGGTATGGGTAACCAATTCGAACAACACCGTATCAACGTAATTGACACCCCGGGACACGTAGACTTCACAATCGAAGTTGAACGTTCTATGCGTGTTCTTGACGGTGCGTGCATGGTTTACTGTGCTGTAGGTGGTGTACAACCTCAGTCTGAAACTGTATGGCGTCAAGCGAACAAATATAAAGTGCCTCGTTTAGCATTCGTGAACAAGATGGACCGTACTGGTGCAAACTTCTTCCGTGCTGTTGAGCAAGTTAAAACTCGTTTAGGTGGTAATCCTGTTCCTATCGTTGTGCCAATTGGTGCTGAAGATACATTCCAGGGTGTTGTTGACCTTATCGAAATGAAAGCGATTATCTGGGATGAAGCATCTCAAGGTATGAAGTTTGAATATGCTGATATCCCAGCTGACCTAGTTGATACGTCTAACGAATGGCGTACAAAAATGGTTGAAGCTGCGGCTGAAGCTTCTGAAGAATTAATGGACAAGTACCTAGAAGAAGGTGATCTTTCTAAAGAAGACATCATCGCTGGTTTACGTGCTCGTACATTAGCTTCTGAAATTCAAGTAATGCTTTGTGGTTCTGCATTCAAGAACAAAGGTGTTCAACGTATGTTGGATGCTGTAATTGAATTCTTACCATCACCTACAGAAGTTAAAGCGATCGAAGGTATCCTTGACGACAAAGACGAAACTAAAGCGTCTCGTGAAGCATCTGACGAAGCTCCGTTCTCTGCGCTTGCGTTCAAAATCATGAACGACAAATTCGTAGGTAACTTAACATTCGTACGTGTTTACTCTGGTGTTCTTAAACAAGGTGATCCGGTTTATAACCCAGTTAAAGCTAAGCGTGAACGTATCGGTCGTATCGTGCAAATGCATGCGAACGAACGTCAAGATCTTGATGAAATCCGTGCAGGTGATATCGCAGCGTGTGTAGGTCTTAAAGACGTTACAACTGGTGATACATTATGTGATGAGAAAAACATCATTACTCTTGAGCGTATGGAATTCCCAGAGCCAGTAATTTCATTGGCTGTTGAACCAAAAACTAAAGCAGACCAAGAAAAAATGTCTATCGCTTTAGGTCGTTTGGCTAAAGAAGATCCATCGTTCCGTGTTCGTACAGACGAAGAATCTGGTCAAACAATTATTGCTGGTATGGGTGAACTTCACCTTGACATCATTGTTGACCGTATGAAGCGTGAATTCGGTGTTGAAGCTAACATTGGTAAACCAATGGTTGCTTACCGTGAAACGATCAAAAAGTCTGTTGAACAAGAAGGTAAGTTCGTACGTCAAACTGGTGGTAAAGGTAAGTTTGGTCACGTATATGTACGTCTTGAACCGCTTGATGTTGAAGAAGCTGGTAAAGAATACCAATTCGTTGAAGAAGTTGTTGGTGGTGTAGTACCTAAAGAATTCTTTGGCGCGGTTGACAAAGGTATTCAAGAACGTATGAAGAATGGTGTATTGGCTGGTTACCCTGTTGTTGGTATTAAAGCGACATTATTCGACGGTTCTTACCATGACGTCGACTCTGACGAATTATCGTTCAAAATGGCAGGTTCTTATGCCTTCCGTGATGGTTTCATGAAAGCGGATCCTATCCTTCTTGAACCTATCATGAAAGTTGAAGTAGAAACTCCAGAAGACTACATGGGCGATATCATGGGTGACTTAAACCGTCGTCGTGGTATGGTTCAAGGTATGGACGATCTTCCTGGTGGAACAAAAGCAATTCGTGCAGAAGTTCCTCTTGCTGAGATGTTTGGTTACGCGACTCAAATGCGTTCTATGTCTCAAGGTCGTGCGACTTACTCTATGGAATTTGCTAAATATGCTGAAACTCCACGTAACGTGGCTGAAGGCATCATCGCTAAATTCCAAGCTGGCGGTAAAAAAGGTGACGACGAGTAATCTTTCGATTACTATAAGCCCAAACTAATTTCTTAGTTAAAAACCAAGTGCTCATGGGGTGACCCTCCATGAGTAGTTTATAAAGGAAGATCATCATGGCTAAAGCCAAGTTTGAACGTAATAAGCCA